>JBEKXM010000406.1:0-4586 GCA_049512115.1 Tepidisphaeraceae bacterium
TATGAACAACAAAAATTACCTGAAAAATTCCGCCCGGCATCTTGCCAGGAAATCAAATTGCTTGCTAAATTAGCCCCTTGACCGCCGGAAATCACCCGGTTCCAGGGTTGGGTGCATTATGA
This sequence comes from Tepidisphaeraceae bacterium, assembly GCA_049512115.1. Taxonomy (GTDB): domain Bacteria; phylum Planctomycetota; class Phycisphaerae; order Tepidisphaerales; family Tepidisphaeraceae; genus PALSA-1353. Next base: position 123 of record JBEKXM010000406.1, read on the forward strand.
ACGACTGGAGCGATGCCGAGCGCCGCGTCGAAAAGGCCCAGCAGTTCTTCGAGCAACGCAAATGGAACGAAGCGCTGCGCGAGATTCGCTTGGCTACCAACATCAATCCCTACAACTGCATTTGGTTCTTCAATATGGGCCTCATCCTCGACGAACTGGGCCGCTTTGAGGAGGCCCTCGACGCTTACCGCCAGGCCGACGCCATCGATCCTAACGATCTGCATACCCTCAATCATATCGGCGTTGACCTCTTCCGCACCGGCCGGCTCGACAAGGCCATCGAAACTTTTGTCCAGATCGAGCGCATCGACCCCTCCTTCGAGCCTTCTTACTGCAATCGCATCATCGCCTATGCCCAGCGGGGCGATCACGAACTGGCCGAGGAGATGTTCTACACCGCCCGCCTCTACAAGGAGAATTGTCCCCACTGCTATTACAACATGGGTTGCAGCCTCGACCTCCGCGGCCTCTACGACAAGGCCATCTATTGCTGGATGCGCTCTCTCGATCTCCAGGGCGCTCAGGGCGACGTCCACGTCCGCATCGGACACGCCTATCGCAAAAAGGGCGATCTCGAACGCGCCCGCCGACATCTCCTCACCGATTTGCGCCTGAATCCCGGCCGGACCCAAACCCTTCTCGATTTGGGTGAATTGCTCGTGACCATGGGCTGGCTCCCCGAAGCCGATGAAAAATTCCGCCGTGCCATAGAACTGGCGCCCAATGAACCCGGAGGATATTACCATCACGGCCGGCTGCTGTTGCGCATGAATCGCGACGATGACGCCGCCAGCGCGTTTTCCACCGCCTTGCGACTCGACCCGACTTTCCCCGGCGCCCACATGGGGTTGGGCCGGATCAGCTTCCGCCGCGGCGACCTCGGCGCCGCCCGAAACCGGTTCCGCGCCGAATTACAGCTTCGCCCCGACCAGCCCAAGCTCCTTTTGGAACTCGCCAACCTTCTCATGGATACCGGCGAAAGCCGCGCCGCACTCGCTTGCCTCAAGTGGCTCGTTACCATGAATCCCCGGGAAGTCAGCGGCTGGCTTAACCTCGCCGTCGCTCAATTCACCCGTGGACATTACAGCGAGGGAATCACCAGTTGCATGACCGCCCTGGCCAAAGATCCCGGAAACGTCACCGCGATGTACAACCTCGGCCTGGCGCACGAGCGACTCGGCCAGCATGACGCCGCCATCGAATGGGTCCGCAAGGCCCGCCGCCGCGATTCCCGCGATATCGCCCTGCAACGCCTGGAATTCCGCCTCCACGTCATCGGCCTCAAACGCCGCGTCCAAACCTCCTTCCGCCGCTACGCGCGCTGGATGAAGTTTTGGTGATCTCTTCGATTCACCACATCGTGAACAGCAGCAATTGCATCAGCCAGGTTTGCATGAACGCCAGCCCCATCGTCCATTCGAGCAATCGCCGCTCGGTGTTCCCGGCCCGGCCGATCCAAGAAGCGGCTGCCAATAGTCCGACCGGCACGAAAAACAGCCAGATACGCTCCGTTTCGTGCGTGAAAAGCCCGGAGAAGCTGAAGATCAGCACCGACGCCACCCCCGCCATGTTGAAGCGATCCGCCGGCGTCCGCCTGATGATCGAACCCATGGTTTGCTTCCACCACAGCACAACCACCGGGAATCCCACGCCGATCAGGAACGCGATCAGGTTGCTCAAGCTGATGTCCAAGTAGCGTGAAAACGACATGCTGGATGTCCGCATCGTGTAATGGTCATAAAACCGGGATGCTTGAAGACAGGCGAAATAATTGAATCCCGTCAGCCCGTAAAGAATTGCCAGGCACAAAACGATCACCATCCCACAAACCACCAACGAGCCGGCAACGCGCCCGATTTGTTTGCGGCTTGCGGCAAGTTCCAGGATCGCGTAGATGAACGCCATGACCCCGACGCAGACCGTGACGTAGCTGAGCATCAGGCTCGCCGCCAGCACAATCCCCGCGACGACCGAATTGCCCATCCCCGGCTCGACGATCACGCGATGCAGTAAAAACGCCGACCATAGCATCGCCACCAGAAACACCCCATCCATCGAGGTCGCTCCGAACAGCACCAGGCTCGGCGCCGTCGCGTACAGCGCCAGCGCGATCGACGCGGTTTGCCGCCCGGCCAGCCGGCGGGCCAACAGATAGAACGGCGCCACCCCCGTCGCGGTGATGAACACCGCCGACCACGCTGCTGTCCCGATTCCCGGTCCCAGCCCCCGCGCGACGAAATACAAAACCAGCACCGCGCCCGGCGGATGCGTCCGCGAGTGAATGCTGTAGTGATACAGGTTCTGCACGTAACCGTGCAGGAATTGGCCGACTCCCCGCGCCGCCGGAACGTCGCTGAAATATTCCGATCCCGGCCAATCGAACGGCTTCCAGATCGCCTTGGCGCTTCCGTCCATCATCGCCGTCGTGACGTTGATGGCCAACACGAAGACGAACGCCGACAGCAGCGCCAGCCCCCGCGGAAACGGCCTGGCAATCAATCGCCTGACCACCCCGGCCCAGCCGGCGAACGCCACCGCCGGAAGCGCCAGCATCACGCTCTGCCCACGAGTCCGCGTCGGCGGCAGCCGCAGCCACGAATACCACGGCGGCGCCGTGGACCGCCGCGCCGTCTCCGTATGCAGCAGCATGATGACCGCGACGTACGCCCCCAGCAGCACCACGCACGCCGCCACGCCTCGCCAATATTGGCCAAGCCCCACACGCGGCTCTGGCTTGGGGGGTGGAGATTGCAACGCTCAACTCACCTTGGCGACGATCATCGTCACGTCATCGGTCGGTTTAGCCAAACCCGTGAACCGCCGCTGCGACCACAAAATGGATTGAACGATCGCTTCCGCGCTCGGTCCGCCCGGCGCGAACGCCTCGATGATCCGTTGTCGCCCAAACCGCTCGCGCTCGAAGTTCATCGCATCCATCAGGCCGTCCGTATACAGCAGCAGCGTATCCCCCACGCGCAGGTCTACCAGGGACTGAACGTATTTTTCCTCGGCGTCCACCCCCAATACCAGGTTGTCGCTGTTCAACTCGATGATCTTTCCATCGCGCAGGATCATCGCCGGTGGGTGGCCCGCATTGCAATACGTCAATCGCCGGTTCCGCCCGTCCAGCACCCCGTAGAAAAGCGTCACGAATTCCCCCGGGCTGCTGTCCCGGCACAGCATCAGGTTGATTCGCCGCAACACCTCGTACAGATAATAGACGTTATCCACCTGTGCCCGCAGCGCCGCACGCACCGCCGCCATCGTCAGGCTCGCCGGCACCCCTTTGCCGCTCACGTCCGCGATCACCATTCCCACGTTGTTGTAGGGCAACTCGATCAGATCGTAAAAATCCCCTCCCAACTCGTAGCACGGAACGTACACCGCCGCCAGATCGACCCCCGGAATCGCCGGCGGCTCATGCGGAATCATCCGATGCTGCACCTGCGCCGCCATCTGGATTTGCCGTTCCAACGCCTGCGACTGCATCGTCTCCTGCACCAGCCGCGCATGCTCGATCGCCGCCGCCGCCTGTGCCGCCACCGCCTTCATCAGATCGATCTGAAACTGCGTGAACGTCTGCTCCTGCGCCGTGTAAACCCGCAGCACCCCGATGTTCTTCCCCTTGTACCGCATCCCCACCGACAGCATCGAAACGATTCCTTCCCGCTTGGCTTCCTGCGGAAACAGCACCCGAGGGTCCTGGCCCATGTTCCGCACGTATTCATACCCCTTCGACGCCATCGCCTGTTTGTCGATTTCCGCCTGGCTCAGCCGAATCCGCCCTTTTCCCAGGTATTCCGCCGACAGGTTGTGGACCGCCTTGATCACCAATTCGTCCCGGTCGTAGTCGATCAGCCGCAGCGACGACGCCTTGGTCTCCATCACCTCACACACCGCCCGCACCGTTCTCTGGAGCACTATCCCCAGGTCCCGCGCATCCGCCAGCATCATCGTCACGTTGTAAACCGCCGTCAGCTCGTTGATCCGCTGGCGAAGCTGGAACTCCTGGTAGCACAGCTTGGCAATGGCGTTGGCCAGCAGGAACAGGAACTGGATCGCTGCCGGCTTGGCGCCCCGCGTCCGCGTCAGTTGTCCCACCGCCTGCTTCAGTTCTTTCACGTCCACCCCCAGCTTTTCGCTCAACGCCGCCAGGCGGCCCTCGTCCGGCGGGGGGGCGACGCTACGGGCGGCCATCCGAATCGTCCCCAATCTATGATTGTTCAAGATGATCGGCGCGACGTATTCTCCGCCTTCCCGCTGGGGTCCGTCCTGCTGTGCCTCGGCGATCACACTCTGGCGCTTGAGAAAATCGCTGGTCGGCGTCGGCTGGGTCAAAAGGTTGCCGTCGGCGTCCGTGATCGTCGCCTTCACATTGGCAACCGCCGCGAACCCGTCCTGGATTTCCTGCAACGTCGACAGGTCCATGAAATCCGTTAGTTTCAGGCGATCCGGATCAACAGC
>JBEKXM010000407.1:0-4582 GCA_049512115.1 Tepidisphaeraceae bacterium
GGCCGGGCCGGTGGTCATCGCGAACGGAAGGGGATTCTTGAACCGAATCGCATCCCAGGGCTGGTCGCGGCGAGGCTCGGCTGAATCGCCGTTGCGGCTGGCTTCCACAGCGCGGCCGTCAACGTCGCGGTTGTCGGCGACGATCCATTCGACGATCCGGTCGTATGGCGCCGTGTTTTGGGCCACGGAAACCATCAGCGAATCGCCCTCGCCCAGGGAGTGCTTGCCGATGGGCTGAAAATGCAGGTCCGCGCCTTCGCCGGCGGGGATGGCGGACATGTCCAATCCGCTGGTCAAATCGTCGGCATTGGGCATCGCCTGCTGGACCACCGCGTTGTTGGCCATCGCGCCGCGCACCTCGGTGGGGTTGGCGTTGATCTGCTCGAAGAATCGCGCCCAGGTCTGTTCCAGCGAAAGAGGGCTGAGCACATTCGAGAAGCGGATATTGGGATAGCCGCTGATCAGCGTGACCTCGGCGTCCTTGAAATCCTGCATTTCGTTCTTGACGACGGCCTGCTGTTCGACGGAAAGATTGTGATCGTCGATCAATTCGACGCGATAGCTGGGCGCCCACGCCAGGCCCTTGGTCAGATAGCTGATGTGAACCGTGCCCTTGTTGCCGTCGCGCGGCGTGAGCAGGAGCACGGGCTGACGCTGATGAATGCTCGGCCCGGCATCGGTCACGTCCATGAACGCGATCGCGGCGGAATCAACGTACGTCCGGCCATGGTCCGTTTCGATCACCAGGAATCCACCAGACTGCGGCTGGGAATTATCCTGATAGGAATATTGCGGCTGTTCGTAACCGCGGTTCCAGGCCTGGTTGCCTTTGGGCCGGTCGACTTTCATCACGCGCCCCACGACGGGAGGGAGGGTTCCTTCCTTGAGTTGGATTTTGACGGATTTGCCGATCAAGTTCTCCTGAAAATCCGGGGAATTGTTGGCCGGCACATCGACATCGCGCATGGTGACCTGCGCGTCCATCGCCACGTCGCCGGTAATCCAAAACGTTCCATGCACCGGGGCGGGAACATTGTCGAGGCGATAGACGCCAGGCCCGGCGATGTCCGCGCTCTGGTGGACAATGGCCAGGCCGTTCTTGAACAATTCCACCGATTCAATGGAGTTGTTGAGAGGCACCTCCTGACCCCAAGCGGAGCAGCAGAGGAGAAAGACCACCAATGGCGCGAGCGCGGCGCGTTTCATAAAGGCCTCCTTTGGGCCGAAAGCTGAAAAGGTGACGTCCACAACAGCAAGGTGAATTGTAACGCGATGCGGGCCGGTCAACACGATTGGACCGTTATGTCGGGCCGAGCAGGCGGGGGAGCGTCTGGCGGTCGGTTTCAAGGCGACCGGCCCCGCATTTTCCGCTATCATGCCCGAGTTCACGAAAACACTTCGAGAGGATGGCGAGATATGGCGGTAATGGGACGGTGGGGCGCGACGTGGGCGATTATGATTCTGGGTTTGACCGGGTGTTCGACTATCCCTGATTTTCACTCGGTGTCATTCAGCGGGCGCAGGTTCAATATTTCAGATTACGGCGCGGTGGGCGATGGCAAGACGAATTGCACGGCGGCGATCCAAAAGGCGATCGATGCCTGCGCCTCGGCCGGCGGCGGGCAGGTTGTGGTTCCGAGCGGGACGTTTCTCATCGGCCCGATCAATCTGGCCAGCAACATGGATTTCCATTTGGAAAAGGACGCGAAGCTGCTTTGCAGCCGCAATTTTGACGACTACCCGCTCGTCTACGCCAGTTTTCTCGGCAAGGACACGGTGCAATGCGCCTCTGGGATCACGGCGAGGAATCTGCACGATATTTCGATCACCGGACCGGGGGTGATCGACGGGCAGGGCGAGGCGTGGCGAACGGTCAAGAAATCCAAGCTCTCGCCGGAGCAATGGGACAAGATCGTCCAATCCGGCGGGGTGATTAACGCGAAAGGGGACCAATGGTGGCCGTCGCGCTCGGTGATGGAAAACCAGCAAGCCCTGGCCAAGCTGCGGGAGTCCAACGAGCCGCCGCGGATGGAAGATTACGAGAAATTCCGCGACCTGCTGCGCCCGGACATGGTCGCGCTGATCCATTGCGAGCATCTGCTTCTGGACGGCCCGACGTTTCGCAACTCGCCGTTCTGGGCCGTGCAGGTTTTGCGGTGTCACGACGTGGTCGTGCGCAATTGCACTATTTACAATGAAATCTGGGCTCAGAACGGCGACGGGATCGGCTTCGATTCCAGCCGGGACATCCTCATGGAAGATTCGACGGTTTACGCCGGCGACGACAACATCGTCCTCAAGAGCGGCAAGGACGAGGAAGGCCGCAAATACCATCTGCCCACCGAGAACGTCACTATCCGCCGATGCACCAGCATGTGGGGCCACGGCGGGTTCGTGCTGGGCAGCGAAACCTCCGGCGATATCCGCAACGTGCACATCACCGACTGCGTCTGCAACGGCACGGACGTGGGCCTGCGATTCAAAAGCGTTCGCGGCCGCGGCGGAGTAGTCGAAGACATCCACGTCGACGGAGTCACGATGTCCAACATTACCACCCAAGCGATTCTATTCGACATGTTTTATGAAAAGGCCGATTCCAAGCCCGAGCCGCTCAGCGAGCGCACTCCGTGCTTCCGCGACTTCGACATCCGGAACGTCACCTGCCAAAGCGCCGGGCAGTCGCTGTGGATTAATGGCCTTTCCGAATTGCCGGTCCACAATCTTCGTTTTGAAAACATGCACCTGGCCGGCGACACGGGCGCGGTGATCTCCGAAGCGAAAGACGTGACGTTCAAGAACGTTCAGATCGAGTCGAAAACATCTCCGGCGTTTTCGACACAGAATGCCGTCGGCCTGAATTTGTGCGGTTTACAGACAAAAGCGGCGAAATAGCGGGCCGTTTCGGGATTTTCATGTCGCCAGGCGCGAATGGTAGAGGAGAAAATAGATGATCACGCCCGTTACCGAAACGTACAGCCAGATGCAGAACGTCGGGATGGCGATTCGCCGATGGTTGATCCAATCGCGGCGATAGGCGCGGAGAAGCGTCAGGTAAATCATCGGAAGCATCACCATCGCTAAAAACAAATGAGGGAAGAGAATCGCCAGGTAGATGTATCGCAGCCAATGCGGGGCCTGGGAATGGACGGTCGTGTGTACGCCGTGGAGATAGTGATTGGTGAGATAGCAGATCAGGAAGGCGGTGGAAACGGCGGTGGCGGTGACCATGGTAAAGCCGTGGGCTCGCCAGCGGCCGGTCTTGATAAAGAAGAAGCCCAGGCAGAGCAGGATGCAACTGGCGGCGTTGAGGGTGGCGTCGACCGCGGGCAGGACGGTCATTGCCCGGCTCCGTTGGGATGAGCGAGAAGCCAGTTGGCGTCGTGAACGAGGTCGTCCATCCGCTGGGGGACGAAGGAATCGTAGTAGCCGCGGAGTTTTCCCTGGGCGTCGATCAGGACGAAGTGCTCATCGTGCTGAATGGGAGCGTCGCCCGCGGCGGGGGCGAATCCGAGTTTCATGGCGCGGATGACGCGCTCCTGGGTTTTTTGGTCGCCGGTGAGGAAAATCCAGCGGTTGGATTGCGCGTGATATTTGGCGGCGTATTCCTTCAGGACGGCCGGGGTATCGTGGGCCGGATCGACGGAGAAGGAGACGAGCAACACGTCCGCGGGCAATCGGTCCTGCAAATCGGACATGTGTGCGGACATCGTGGGGCAGAGGGATGCGCAGGTGGTGAAGATGAAATCGGCGATCCAGGGATGGCCGAGGAGTTGGGCGTTGGTTGTCGGGCGGCCGTCCTGATCGGTGAGAGTGAAGGATGGGGCCGGGTCGAGAATTGGCGGCGCGGAGGACGGCGCATCGGTGGAGCCAGCGGAAACAAAGCCTGCTTGGGAATTGGGGTTTGAGTTCACGGGCAGGGTTTTCATGGCGACAACGCCGACCATTCCGCCCACGGCGACGATCCAGAGAATGATGGTGACGATTTTTTGAGGTTTGCTCATAATAGGGGCTATTGCAAATCCGCCGCGACGCGCCGGCCGGCCATAACGCTCGAGGCCAGAAACATGGCCGCGGCGAACGCGAGACTGATGCCAAGACAAACAGACCACGATGGAAGCCGAAGGTTAGCGGAGTTGGTCCAATACAGCGCTCGTCGCAGGGCGGCTACGCCGTAGGTGAGGGGATTGACGCTCATCAGCCAGCGCATCGTGCCGTGGGCGCCGTTGGCAGGGAACATCGCGCCGGACAGGAACCACATGGGGATGAGAAAGAGATTCATGATGACGTGAAAGCCCTGTGTGGAACTCATGCGCCAGGCAATGCAGAACCCCAGACCGGACAGAGCGAAGCTGACGATGAACGTCACGACGACGGCGGCGAGGAATGAGATCAGGCCAAGCTGGATCCCGACCAGAGGGGCCAGGAGCAGAAAGAGGACTCCTTGCGCGGTTGCCAGGATTGTTCCGCCGAGCACCTTGCCGAGGACGATCGCCATGCGCGAGACGGGAGCGACGAGTACGGATTGGAGAAATCCCTCGCGGCGGTCCTCGATGACGGAGATTTCCGAAAAGATGGCGGTGAA
>JBEKXM010000408.1:0-4557 GCA_049512115.1 Tepidisphaeraceae bacterium
TCGGCGTCTTTTGCGGGCTTCCATCGCTCCCACAAGCCGGCGAAGGCAAAGACGCCGTCGTCTTTGAGGTGGATGAAATACGGCCGCTTGGGACGCTTGACGCCTTGCCATTCATAGAAGCCGTCGGCGGGAATCAGGCACCTGCGGCTATTGAACGCCTGGCGGAACATTCCGCTGGTGGCAACGGTTTCGGCCCGGGCGTTGATCGGGCGCGTTTTGGGCAATTCCTTCGCCCAGGCGGGGATGAATCCCCATTGCACCGCGGCGATGACTCGCTCGCCGTTGTCCTCCATTCGCACGACCGGCACGTGCTGGGATGGGGCGATGTTCCACCAGTGGACGTCGAGTTCGGAGAATTCCTCAAACGCCATTTGCCGCATGGCCTGGAAGACGGCTCTGGCCAGTTCGTACCTTCGCAGCGTGTATCGCCCGCACATGATGCAATACGCTAGCGGCTTTGGCGGAAAGGGCAAAACCGCCCGCGGAACCCCCGCAAAGCGGGGGGCTAATGGATGGGAAATCAACGTTAATTCCAGTCCGTTAGCCCCCCGCTTTGCGGGGGTTTTGCGCGGGGGTTTTGCGCGGGGGTTCACCGCACGATAACCCCGGCGCTCATCCGGCATCCGGCGTGTTGGCGAATGTATTGCCGGCGGCTTTCGATCCCCGCCAAATCGAACAGTCGCGAATCGTAATACCCTTCGGTCCAAATCCGTCCGATCGCCAGGGCCTGCCGCATTCGGTTCTTCAGTCGGCCGACCATCGTCGCCACGGAATCAAAACCGTGTTGCACCATCCAATGCAGGTGCCACGATTCGACGCTGGCGTCGGTTAATTGATATTGGAATTCTTCCGCCGCGTCGCGCAGGGCTTGGAACAATTGCGTCTGCTGCGATAGAGTAAACAAGATCGGCTCGCGATCGCCCATTCGCCGCCGCGCCAGTTCCAGCCGGGATGGATCACCGGGCAGAACGATTCCGTTCTCGACATATCCGCGAATATCTCCCGGCAGCCACGCGCCGTAGCTGGTGGTGGTGACCATGGTGGCCAAGAGGCGGGGTTCCACGGAGTCATCGTAATCCGAAATATCATCCGCGCAAAACCCCCGCAAAGCGGGGGGCTAACGGATGGGGGAATTGACGTTAATGCCAATCCGTTAGCCCCCCGCTTTGCGGGGGTTGCATTATCGGAATTGGCATCTAATGAAAATCGCGCGACGGATGCACGAATCCGCTCAGAACGTCGCTCAAATCCTGTAGCCGGACCGTCATCACGTGCTGGACCCGGCCCTGACGCTCGATGTATCCGTCGGCCTGAAGCAAAGCGGCATGTCTTGCCGCGGCGCGATACCGCTCATACACATGCGGGCGGATGATGAGATTCACTACGCCGGTCTCGTCTTCCAGCGTGACAAAAACGATTCCCGATGCGGTGCCCGGCCGCTGGCGAATCAGAACCACTCCCGCCACGCTCACCCAGCGGCCGGGCGGACGATTCCAAACCTCGGCGGCGGGGACGATCTTTCGCCTGGCAAGTTCCGCGCGAACAATGCCGACGGGATGGCCTTTGAGAGACAGGCCCACGGCGCCGTAATCGGCCAAAATTTCCTCGCCCGCCGTCATGGGGGGGAGTTCCGCATGCGAATCATCCTGGTTGGCCGTTGGCAACGGCGGCCGATCATCCGGCAACGCCAGGGCATCCCACAACGCGGGCCGGCGGCTTTTTGAAAGCGAGGCGAACGCATCGGCCTCGGCCAGTATTGTCACGGCGCCAATGGGCAAGCCGGCGGCCTCGTGAAAATGGTCGATGGATCGGAAAGGCCCGCATCGTTGCCGGCATTCGACAATTCTTTTCGCGTGAGCGGCGTGCAATCCCTTGACCATGCGGAAACCCAGGCGAACCGCCGGGCCGCCGCAGCCCCAGGTGCGCTTGGCATGGTAATTGCCGATTGCCGATTGCCAATTGCCGATTGAAAGAAAACTGCATCGCGATTGGGATTCCTGTATTCCAATTGGCAATCGGCAATCGGCAATCGGCAATCGGCCGCCATCAGGCGCCGTATCCTCCAGCGTGCAATCGCATTCACTGTAATTGACATCCACGCCGCGAACTTCCACGCCATGTTCGCGCGCATCGCGCACGAGTTGGGCCGGGGCATAAAATCCCATCGGCTGGCTGTTGAGGATGGCGGCGCAGAACGCCGCCGGATGATAGCGCTTCAACCACGCGCTGGCGTAAACCAGCAGCGCAAACGACGCGGCATGGCTTTCGGGGAAGCCATATTCGCCGAACCCTTTGATTTGCTCGAAACATTGCTGGGCGAAAGATTGGTCGTATCCGTTGCGGATCATGCCCTCGACGACGTCGCGGTGAAATTGCTCGATGTGGCCCGTGTATCGCCAGGCGGCCATGGCGCGGCGGAGGCGATCGGCTTCGGCGGCGCTGAATCCCGCCGCCACCATCACCAGTTTCATCGCCTGTTCCTGAAACAGCGGCACGCCCAGCGTCTTGCCAAGCACCGCTTCCAATTCGGGTTTGGGAAACGAAACCTTTTCAGTTCCCTCGCGGCGGCGCAGGTAAGGATGCACCATGTTCCCCTGAATCGGTCCCGGCCTGACGATGGCTACTTCGATGACAAAATCGTAAAAGCATTTGGGGCGCAGGCGCGGCAACATCGACATCTGCGCCCGGCTCTCGATCTGGAAGACGCCCACCGTGTCGGCGTCGCAGGCCATCTCGTAAACGGCCGGGTCTTCCGGTGGAATGGAGGAAAGCTCGATTGAAGGCTCCAATGGCCTGGCCTCATTGACCATCTTCAGCCCCTTGGCCAAAGCGGTGAGCATCCCCAGCCCCAGCACGTCCACCTTGAACATGCCCACGGCATCCAGATCGTCCTTGTCCCATTCGATGACCGTCCGGTCATTCATCGCGGCGTTTTCAATGGGGACGCACTGGCACAACGGCCGGCGGCTCATCACCATGCCACCGACGTGCTGGCTCAGATGCCGCGGAAAGCCCAGCAGTTCCCCCGCCAAATGGAGGGTCATTCGCACGGTGCGGTCGGCGGGGTCCAATCCCATCTCGCGGATTTTCTCGGTATTCAATACGCCCCGATCCCACCAGTCCTGGCGTTTCGCCATCTGGTCCACCGTATCCAGAGCCAAGCCCATCGCCTTGCCGACGTCGCGCACCGCCGATCGGGCACGGTAGGTAATGACTTCCGCCGTCATCGCGGCGCGTTCCCGGCCGTATTTTTCGTAGACGTACTGAATCACTTCTTCCCGCCGCTCATGCTCGAAGTCGATGTCGATATCGGGCGGCTCGTTGCGTGCGGCGGAAATGAAACGCTCGAACAGCATGTCCACCCGATCCGGGTCCACGCTGGTGACGCCGATGCAGTAGCAGACGGCCGAATTTGCCGCCGATCCGCGGCCCTGACAGAGAATTCCGCGCGATCGGGCGAAACGCACCAAATCGTAAACGGTCAGGAAATACGCCGCGACGTTCAATTCCTCGATGAGCCCAAGCTCATGCTCGATCTGGCTGCGCACCTTCGGCGGCACGCCCGCGGGATAGCGGCCCCGCGCGCCGATCCACGTCAATTCGGCAAGATATTGAGGCGGTGTTTTCCCCGGCGGCACGATTTCGTCGGGATATTCGTATCGCAATTCATCCAGTGAAAAGGCGCAACGCTGGGCGATCTCGATGGTTCTTTGCATTGCCGCCGGCAGGTCGTCGAACAAATGGCACATTTCGCGCGGCGGCTTGAGGAATCGCTCGCCGTTTGAAAAAAGCCGAAACCCCGCCTGTTGAATCGTGCAGCCGTGACGCACGCACGTCAGCACGTCCTGCAACATTCGTCGCCGGGGATCATGATAGTGCGCCTGATTGGTTGCCAGAATTGGAATGCCGCAAGCGCGGCTGACGGATTGCACTTGATGAAAGATGGGCCGATCGAGGCCGTCATGCAGGCGCGAAACCGCCAGCGACAGCCGGTCCCCCATCGCCTCTTTGACAGCCTGCGCGGCGGTTTGTAATTCTTCACAATTAGTCGCCGGCATCTGCGGGTCGATCCCCCGGGCGGTCAATGCGGCCAGCAGCCCATCCGATGCCGACAACAGGTCCTCCAACCGGAGAATGCACGAACCCTTCTCCGCCCGGCGCTTGCCCGCCGTCAGCATCCGGCAAAGATTGGCGTAGCCAGCACGGTTCTCGGCCCACACCAATACGTCCGGCGCATCGGTCAATCGCAATCGCGCTCCGACGCACAATTTGATTCCCGCCTGCTTGGCGGCTTGATGGGCACGAACGATGCCCGCCAGGCTGTTGACATCGGTCATTCCCACGGCGGCATATCCAAGTTCAGCGGCCCGGTTCACCAGTTCATCCGGATGCGACGCCCCCCGAAGAAACGAGAAATTGCTCGTCACGTCCAATTCGGCGTAGCAACTGTGAAGAGATGAACCGCGAAGACCGGGAGGCTTCGCCTGCCCGGGCGAAGAGCGCGAAGTTGCGCGAAGATTGATATTGTCTTCTTCGCGCAACTTCGCGTCCTTCGCG
>JBEKXM010000409.1:0-4532 GCA_049512115.1 Tepidisphaeraceae bacterium
CGACGGCGATTCGCATGAATCTCCCCGGCCATCCCGCCAGCAGCGGACACAGAAGCAACACGGGGGTGACGAAAAGCAATTGGCCTTTGAACATGCAGCCAATACCCAGGACCAATCCGGCGGCGACCCAGGCGTCGAGCGTCGCCAGAATCGCCGCCACAAGGAAGAACGGCGGAAGCCAGCTTTCCCATTGCATCCAGCCGAAGGAATCGAGGATGGACGCGGGATTGAGCCACGCCAGGGTCGCCGCCACCAGGGCGCACATCGGCGCCCTGTACGGCCGGGGCAAAAATCTCGCCAGGCAGACCGCCGACAGATATCTCAGCAGGAGCAGCATCCACCAACCGACGCTGGTGACGCGAACGTCGATCGGGGAGACCTCGCCGTTGTCCGGCGACGGCAGGGAAATCTGCCAGCTCAGGTTCGGCCTGAGAAACGTGGCGATGGCGAAAAGAACCACCGGCGCCAAAAGCATCGGATCGCCCCAGCGCTGACGCCAGGAGCCTTCCGCTACCGCCGTCAAATCGGTCGGACGCTTGCGCTCCATCCACAGCCAAACCAATACGAATATCGAAATCGCCGTGGCTCCCTCGCAGGCCGCGTTGAACTTCAGCACGGGCTGGGCGACGTCCATCGACGCGACGACCGTTTGATTCCTGTCGGGATCGAACACCCTCTGCGGAGCGTGTGGAAATCTCGTCACCCCCGGATAACACGACTCCACGTGCCACGTCCACAGCGTCATCACCATCAGGCGCATCGGGGGATAATCCAAATCATAATCCCCATCCGGCGTCTCATTGCGCAGGCGCTCATAGGTCTGCACCCATCCGCGGGCGATCTGGCTGTAGACGGGCCGCAGGCGTTGCCATCGCCGGCGAAAGTTTTGCGCGTTGAAGGGTGAATCGAACAGTCCCGGTCCCGGCCGCGCGATCGTCGCCGGGCGATTGCCGGCGGCGATCAGTTTCTGTTCGGCATCTCTCTGGGCTTGCGATTTTTTTGCCTCATCCGCATCGGCGACGACTTCGGCCTCGCGGAGCACCATGTCCCCATATTTCATGGCGTTGTCGATATCCCCCTGCGAATGTTCCGGAGCCCAATAGACCCAGAAGCCCTGCCGCCAATCCAGGCCGATCCCCACCATCCGCCAGGCGTAAAAAGTGAGGACCGCGATGACGAACAGCCACCCCAAAAGCCGAACGGCCCCGTCCCGCCTCGATCCCGTGGACCGCTCCTGCCCGCCGCTGATCATCAGCAAACCCCAATCCTCGCTTGACGCCGACCGGTTAGTTCACCACGCTCACTTGAAGCAGAATAAAGCGCCATCCGGCGCGCAGCAAGCGTCAGGTATATATGACGTGACTGGCCGGTCTTTGTTGCGGATCGGCGCGCTTTTTTTGCACCACCGCCAATGGGTAATGTCCGCTGGGACGAGGGTTAGGACAGGATTTATGCGATTTGTTTCAATCTCTGGGCCCGGCTGGCCCGCATAATGCCTGGGAGCACGTAGTCGCGAGCCACGACGTCCCAGCTCATCTTGCTGGCCAGGGCATGCCCGCGATCGATGAATTCATCGAATTCCTTCGGACTGCGGGGAAGCCGCTCCACCAGCTCCCGCGCCACCACGCCGGAAACCGCGTGCTCGACCTCGTCCCGCTGCGGCTGGCCGATGGCCAGCAATTGCTCGGGCCTGAGCCCCTTGGTGGGTAAATCGGTGTAATCGGCGACGATGACGTTCGGGGACGGCTTGCCGCCCGCGGCCTTCTCCACAAACCCGGCACAACCGCAGACGCTGCTGAAAACGCAGATGCCGCCGAAACTGATCGGTTCCACCTGGGCAATGCCGAACGGCTCATAAATGCTTTGACCGAATTCCGCATCGGAGCCTTTGCGGAGGTCCATGAATTCCATGTCCACGGGCATGCGCAGGCCGCAGGCTTTCTGCTCGAAACCGAACTGGTTGATGAAAACCACCTTGACGTTGCGCGCCCGCGCGTTGAATTCCTGGACGCCCTGGTAGTAAGCCGCTTCCCCGCTGGAAAGATCGGGCAAACCTTCGCGATGCACCACGGGCCAGTGGTAATGCTGTTCCATTTTCCGGATGTCGTCGCCGCGGCGCGACGGGACCTCGGTGCTCAGCGTGAACAGCACGGCGCTTTCGTCGCGGGAACGAAGAATTTGCTCGACGTGTTCCAGGACCCGCAGGTCGCGCCACAGGCCCTTGCTGGGAACCAGCCGCGTGACGTGCGAGAAAACGTAGTCCGGATCATATCCCAGGAGCGAATTGCAATAGGCGCGCAATTTCTGCCGGCTGGCCATGCGCTCCTGCACGCTGATCTTCCAACACGGGGCGCCGTTGTAGGCAAGCTGGCTGTCCACGTGGACAAAATCCGGGCCGAGGAAGCGGATTTCCTTCAGCACGTAATCCCCGACGGCAAAGATCCCGTCGCAGAACCGCGCCGCCTTCACCAGCGCGTGCCTGTAATACCCGCTCTGATCGCCGAAGACGTCTTCGAGAAAATGCCCCTGGCTCATCGCCGAACGCATGACGTTATAGAACATCGTGTCGTGGCCGGGATTCTGCTCGACGATGCGGCGCATCGGGGCGATCTCGTGGGCATAAAAGATCGTGCGGAAATTGCTGCCCTCCCCCTCCAAAATCGCCGCCAGCGCCGTCGGCATTCCCATGTATTCGTGGCTCAGGATCACGCCCGGTTCGATCTCGCTGCCCACGCCCAACGCGTGAAGCGCCGCGATCGCCGGCCTGGCCAGACGCATGTACTGCTCGAAATCCCAGTTGTTCTCATACTTGGCGCTTTCGATCCCAAACGTCTTCCACAAGTCGTATTTGAACACGTTGATCTTCTGCGCGTCGAAGCGGGCGACGTCGATGAGCAGGGTTTCCGGCGTGCTGGCAATCCCCGTCTCCTTGTCCACGAATTTCCGCCGGCCGTACACGATCGCTACGTCGAACTCCTGCTCGATCTCCCGGAAGCGGCTGGCCAGCGGCGAGCGGTACAGGTGATCCAGGCTGCTGTACAACACCTCCCCCTGAGGACCCAGCCGATGCTCGGCAATGTCGTCGCTCGGCCAGAACGGCCCGACCAGAATGTTCCGCGGAACCTTGTCGAGATACGTCTGGCTCGTCAGCAATCCCTGCAACACCGCGCCGATTCCACCAATTTTCTGGACGGCCTCATGCGTGACGTGAACCACAGTTTGCATAAAACAAATCCTCTGGGCGTTCGGCGATACGTCGGCGACGGTGTTATCGGCCAACAACGCCCGCAACTGACAACATCGCCCGCGACCCCGCGCCCAATGTTGCCATCGCCGTTTTTGCCGGACCCTAAGGCCAATATTAGACGGCTCACGCTCCCCTCGTGCAACAACAATTCGCAGGTTATCGCCCCCGGGCGTCCATGACATTTGTCGCGCCCTGGGCTTATGAACCCGCCTCGACAATCCGCTTTCAGGCCGGTGAATTCCGCCGAACGGCCGGCCACGCCGGGAAAACGCAATGATTGGCCACGCATGGAAATCAGATGAATGCAGATGAAAGACGGCGCCTTCCGTCGCTCCTTTTCATTGAGCGACGTGATGAACGAGTGGCAATCGTTCAGGAGCTTGGCGACGATCGGCAGGTCGTCGTAGCCGAAACAGAACCGAATAGAACCGGGACGTGAGCGCTTTATCAGGCAACCGAAAGCGCTCACGTCCCGGTTCCATTCCACGGTTCCAGTCCCACGTCCCGGTTCCATTCCGCTGTTTTTCATGGGGGAATCGGAATCTGATCGTTTGGATGCTCCAACGCGAACCGCTGAAGCCAATTGGCTCCCTCATCCCATATAGCACTACCGTCGGCCATGCCGATATTAATACCTCGACCACCATGATTGCTCTTGCGCGCATCATAAAATAACGGGTACTGGCTTTTATCCCAATTTCGCTCATGTGGCTGCACAGACCAATTGATGTAGACATAGTCAGGGCCCGAGCGATTCTTTGAAGACGGACACTTCGCCAACACGGCCGTGCCCGTTACGCCGACCAAAGCCGCAATGTTGGGTGGATATTGCTGGTGGCAAACAGTTAAATATAGCTGCTGAGCGCACCAAAGATTGCGTAAATTATCTCGACATTTTGCCCTATCCATTCGATCCTGAATGCTCGGCCAGCCACATAGCGCCACAATTAGGACAACTACAGCTATCAAGCCGTAAAATAATCGTCGGCGTGTGACCATGCGTAAACCGAACATGGCTTAACTCCAATTACCGATGATCCAACACTAAATCGCCATCATAATCGGGAGAATGGAACCGGGACGGGAGGATGGAACCGGGAACCGGTACGTGAGCGCTTTTATGGTTCATGCACCGTTTTCCTTCGTCCGCACGGGCCGCCAGGGGTCGCGGAAACAACTGCTCAGGCCCAACTTGGCCGCGATTTCCTGCTGCCACGCCGCGTCGCCAAACGGGCGGTTTCGCTTGATGCTCATTTGCATCGCCTCCTGCTCGGCCGCCGTCTGC
>JBEKXM010000410.1:0-4532 GCA_049512115.1 Tepidisphaeraceae bacterium
TCATTCCGCAGCGTCGCCAGCTCCGCCTGGAGGCTTTCGATTGTCTCCAACCCCTCCACCGCGTCCGTGACGACTGGATTATTTTCCATTGAATCAGCGCGCACCGCGTCTCCCAACACCATGTCGGCATGGGGCGTTGGAAACTTGAATAACGCTTGTCTGTCGGGCCGGGGCCCCCGCATCTTGTTTAGCGGCCGCATTTGTGTGGCGTTTCTTACGGGAAATCGAGCGGCAATCACGATTCCCAACGCCGAGCGAGCCTACTTCCCAGCCGGATTGACCGCGTCTTTCGGCACTTCCAGCCGATCCCCCACCTTCAGATGAATCCGATCCGCCGTCCCGGCGTTGAGTTCAATCGCGTACTTGGCGATCGCGCCGCTTGACACGCTCTTTTCGTTATAGGCTTTCAATTGCTTGATGCTCACAACCGCGCCGCCCGCGTCGAGGAAGATCAGATCCAGATTGAATCGCACGTCATGGTTCCAAAATGTGCGCACCTGTTCGTCCGGGAATGGGAAGATCATCCCATGATCCGAATCCATTCCGTCGCGATGCATCAAGCCGGTTTCCTGATCCTGGAGCGACGTGGCGATTTCCAAATTGAATTCCTCCGGCCCGATCTTCATCCGCGTGACCGGCAACGAAGAATCGGCCGGTTTTGAACCGCAGCCCCCCGGCGCCAGCACCAGAAAAAAAACGACGAGAATCGCGGCGGCGCGTCGCTTCATGGGTGATCCGTCGATTTCCCGCCGCTGCGCCGGCGAAGCTTCCCGGTGAGATGGACATCCACCGCCACCAGGGCGACGATCAACAGAAGCAGCAGCATCGCCGCGATCCACACCGCCAGGTATGCCAGGGGATTGCGTCGATCGTCGATCGAGTTGAACCCCGCGAAGAACGCGATTCCAAGCAGAACCATTGCCACCCCGCAGACCCGCCGCATCGCGATCCGCACCGCATTGCGCCGCGCCGATTCCATCGGCAAAAGCCGCGACGCCGCTTTCGAATAGAACAAATAAAACCATCCCGCGACGCCGCAGGCCAGCGAAACCATGTCTACGAGGGCGGCTTCCATGGAGAGATCAATCTACCGCGACCACGCGGAAAATAAAACGAGCCGAGTTACGAGTTGCGGGTTGCGAGTTGCGAGTGAAAGCAACGAACCTATCAACTCGCAACTCGTAACTCGCAACTCAATTTCGAATTTCCCGCGGCTCTATTCCCGCCGCGCGCAGCAGTCTCGCCGTCGTCGTCATCGGCAAACCCACGATATTCGTCGTGCATCCCGCAACGCGGGTCACGAACGGGTCCGCGTCCTGTATGCCATAGGCTCCCGCTTTGCCCTGCCACTGGTTCGTGGCGATATACGCTTCGATCTCTCCGGAACTCAGCGGCCTCATTTCCACCGTTGAGGCCACCGCTTCAGATACCGTCACGGCGTTGCGGCGGGAAACGACCGCCATCCCCGTGATGACGCGGTGCGTCGTCCCCGAAAGCAGCGTCAGAATCCGCCGGGCGTCGTTCGCGTCCAGCGGTTTGCCCAGAATTTCGGACCCCATTGCGACGATGGTGTCGGCCGCCAATACGACGTCGTCGGGGAACCTTTCCGCGACCATCCGCGCCTTGATGCCGGCCAGATGCACCGCCAGATTCTCCGGCGAAAGGGTTACGCTTTTTTGTCGGGCGACGGCGGCCTCGTCCACATCGGCCGGATATGACAGGAATTCATATCCCGCCTCGCGCAGCAACTCCTGCCGACGCGGCGACGCGCTGGCGAGAATCAAACGCCCCATTGCCCGCGGATGGTTCGGAAGAATTGGCGGTCCTCAGTGAATGAAACGCGCCGCGACGTCGCCCACCAGGGGCCCCCGGCTCTTGGGGTCCGGCGTCTGGTACTTCACCGTCAGCGAGTTCGCGTTGATCGCTTCCACCGTGCCCAGAACCAGAACTTTCCCGTTGGAGTCCATAAAGGTGATGACGTCGCCCAGCGTGAAATCCCCCACCGGGACGCTCCCCACGGCCGCCAGGTTAGAGCTTGGCAACACCGCTGTCACCTCGCCCACGCGGGCCACCGGGTTCTTGCGGTACGATTCCCGCAGTTGCGCCAACTGCCACGGCGTCACCGGCGGGGCGATCGATTCGGAACCCGACTGGCACCCGCTCAGGCCCAAGAACACGGCAAGCAGGGCGGCAATGATCGTGCATCGCATGCGGAACTCCTTCATATCCCTACATCTTAACCGCTTCCGCCAAAATCCAAAATCCTCCCCCATTCCGCGCGCTCCGATAAAGATTACCGCGAAGACGCGAAGGGGGTCCCGGCGATTAAACGCCGGGTCCCGCGAAGGGGCGCGAAACCCAATTGCTATTCCTTCGCGGTTCCTTCGCGTCCTTCGCGCCTTCGCGGTAAATTCTTTTCCGTTGCTGAAATTTCCAAGCGCATCGCCTCAACCACGCGCCGCAGTACCTCCCCCCAATCGCCCCGGGTCGTTTGACGGAAAAGACGCATCGTCGGATACCACGGACTGTCCGGCCGATCCAGCATCCACCGCCAATCCGGGATCCGCGGAAGCAGCAGCCAGACCCGCTTGCCCATGGCCGCCGCCAGATGGGCGACCGACGTGTCCACGGTCACCAACAGATCGAGATGCTCGATCATCGCCGCGCTGTCCGCGAAATCCCGCACCTCCTTCGTCCAATCCGTCAGATTCAACCCGGAAGGCGGCTTGGCGGCCTGTGCGGCGGCCTGGCCCATCTGCAAGCTGTAAAACACCGCGTTTTCCACCGACGCCAGCGGCGCGAATTGCTCAAGTTTCATGGACCGGCTTCGGTCCTTGGCGTGCTCCGGTCTCCCCGCCCAGGCCAGCCCGACGCGCAACCGATCGCCCGCCGCTTCGAACCGCCCGGCCCATTGCCGCGCCAACTCCGCATCGGCCTTCAGATACGGCACACTGTGAGGGATCGTTTGCTCCGTGGCTCCGAAAACCCACGCAAGGCTCATCAGCGGACATTGCACGTCGAAATGCGGCAGGGGTTTGCCTCGCTCGGCCAGCTCCCAAACGCCCGGAAAATCCCTGAAAAGACGCAAAGTTTCCATCGGCGATTCGAGGATCACCTTTCCGCCCCGGCCAGCGACCTGCGGTATGAATCGCGCGAACTGGATCATGTCGCCGAATCCCTGTTCCGGATGAAGCAGAATCGTCTTTCCCCGCAAATCCCCGCCCTCCCAGCGCGGTTGCGCCAATTCCCGCCTGCCGACGATCTCCGGAACCCGCAGACGCCATTCATGTTCCCGCCATCCCCGCTCAAAATCGCCCGTCACCAGATAGACCAGCGCCAGATTCGCGTGGACCTTCGCATCGTCGGGGTTGAACGACAGGGCCTGGCTCAGCGTGCTGATGGCCTGCGAAAATTCGCCCTTGCTGAACTGCACGTCGCCGAGGTTGATGTACGCCCCGGTCAACTGCGGATTCATCGCTAGCGCCGTTTGAATTTCCGCCAAGGCCTCGTCGGGCCGGTCCATTGCGTTCAGCACGGCGCCCATGTTGCTGTGGGGATCGGGATAATCGCCCTTCAGTTCGATCGCCCGGCGGAATTGGGCGATCGCCGCCTCACCTTGCCGCGCCTCCGCCAGCGATACCCCGAAATTGTTCCGAATCACCGGATCGCTCCCATTCAGCGCGATGGCACGCTCGAACGAGGCGATGGACTCCGGGATTCGTCCCAGGGCGCGCAGGAATTCACCCAGATTCCCGTGGAATTCCGCCACGTCCGGCCGAATCGCCAGGGCCCGGGAGATCAGGGCCACCGCCTTTTCCGGCTGACCGCTCTGCCCGTAGCAAACCCCGAGCAATTGAAGGGCGTCGGGATGGCTCGGCTGCCGGACCAGCACCTGGCGGTAGATCTTCTCCGCCTCGCCCAGCCGGCCGGCGCGATGGTGCGCCAACGCCACGCTGATCGCCTGATCGGCCTGATCGCCGGAGAATCTCTGTTGCGGTGCCAAGGGACGTTGGACTATAACCGGGCGATGTCCGAAATGTCTAAGAAGCTGTTTCAAATCCCCTGCTTTCCCTTCAACGCCCACGGCGCCGCCGTGGGGATTCTCGCGCGACGGGGCTTCTGAGGCAGACTCTATGGGAGACCACCGCATGAGTTCGACGAAGAAAATGGAAATTAAGCGCGAGTCACGCGATTCGCGCGCAACCGCCGGGGCGCCGCAGGCCATCAACCGCCACGCACGCGCCTGGATTGAACAGTGCATCGAGATGTGCCAGCCTCGGGACGTCTATTGGTGTGACGGCTCGGCCGAGGAAAGGCAGACGCTGCTGAGCCGCGGCGTCAGCGAAGGCGTCGTCATCGCGCTGAATCCACGGAAATTGCCCAACTGCTATTTGCACCGGAGCAATCTCAACGACGTCGCCCGCAGCGAGCAGGCGACCTTCATCTGTACCCCCAGCCAGGACATGGCCGGGCCGACCAACAATTGGATGGAAGCCCGGGCGGCGTACGCGAAGCTGAAGGGGCTTTTCAAC
>JBEKXM010000411.1:0-4520 GCA_049512115.1 Tepidisphaeraceae bacterium
AAATCCCTCCGGACGAACCGTCGGCAAGTATCCCATCACCATGCACGAGGCCAGCGGCCGTCCCGCCAGCCAGAGCCGGATGGCAATCACCATCCCCAAAGCAAACGGCAACTCCGTCATCGTGTCGCCGGCCAGTGTGAAAACGTACGGCTGGAAAAGGAGAAACACCGCGGCCAGAATGGATCGCCGAATCTTCAGATCGTCAGCCAATCGAATGGTCTGCCATGCACAGATGATCGAGACGACCGCCGCCGCCCATCTCGCTCCCAAAACGCCAAATTGCGCCGGAATCAGCAGCGGAATCTTCGCCCCCACCCGCGCCCACGACCCCATCAATTTGGCCGGCTGCCAAAGGCTGTCGTGCACGTTGAGATAATGCATGCTAGCATCGCCATCCCCCGTCTGGGGAAAGACGACGGCCCAGACCAACAGCAGCGCCAGCAACCCCGCGCAGACCGCCAGCCGATTAGCCGCGTCGCTTGCGACGCGAGTTGGAATGCGCGTCGGCACGCGCGTCGCAAGCGACGCGGCCAAACATCCGGATTCACTGGTATCTTGCACGATAACTGAATATCGAGGCACGCCTACTGCAAGTCAATTTTATGGGATCAATGCTCACGGAAATGAAAATTTTCCGTACCTATTTCGCTCGGCAGAACACATTATCATTGAATGACCGTGATCCACGACCAATCCGATTCTTCGCTGCTCCAGGAATTCGCGACTCACCGTTCCCAGGATGCCTTCACCGAATTGGTCTCGCGGCACTCCGACTGGGTCTACTCCGCGGCCGCGCGCATGGTGCGCGATCCCGACCTGGCCGAGGACGTGGCACAGGCCGTCTTTCTCGTTCTAGCCGGCAAGGCGGCCAAGCTCAGCGCCGTCCCGTTGCATCGCTGGTTGTTCAAGGTCACGCGTTACGCATCGGCCAACGCCATTCGTGCCCGGGCCCGGCGTGACAAATACGAAAGGCTCGCTGCCATGTCTACCCGCGAAACTCTCCCGCCCGATCCGGACGAGACGTGGCAGGAAATCGCGCCCATTCTGGACGATTCCATGAGCCGGCTCCGATCCCGCGACCGCGATGCGCTGCTTTTGCGATTCTATCAGCAGAAGAAACTCGCCGAAATCGCGGCCGCATTGGGGGTCTCCGAAGGCGCGGCGAAAATCCGCATTGTTCGCGCAATCGAAAAACTGCGCGCCCTCTTGCGCCGCCGAGGATTCGCCGTTCCCTCCGACGCCCTCGGCGCGGCGCTGCTGGCGCATACCACCCACGCGGCGCCGGCGACGGTTGCCGCGGGTTGTCTGCCGGCGTCCGCCTCCATCAAGGCGACAGCCATGTCCAAAGGAGTTTCCACCATGTTGATCTCCACGAAATTGAAAATCGCCGCCGCCCTGATCCTGATCGGCGGAATCCCCATCGGAGCCGGTGTCTATTTCCTGGCCCCTTCCGCCGATCGCTCCGTAGCCGCACCTCAGCAAGCCGTGGCGCCGGCCGCCCCAGCCGTCCAAGAACCAACCTTCGGCTTTGACCCGCGCGTTGCGCCATTCGTGACCGACCGCACTGACCTCATTATCGCCGTTGATGTCACCACAATTGATTTGGATGCCTTGGCCACCGACGTGCGCACGGAACTTGGCCAAACCCAAATGGATGCGCCGTCAACCGCCCGCATTAATGGGTTGATTCAGACGGGCCTCGGCGCCGGCAAAAAGTGGATCAATGGTTTCGAGCAAGCGGGAGGAACCAGCATGTTTCTGTTGAGTCGATCAGACGAGCTGACGGTCAGCACCTCACCAGGCGGCTCCACCATGAAACTGACGGCCACTGTTGTTTACCCGGCACAATCCCCGGAAGCGGCGCGGACTTTGGCCAAATTCCTCACGAGCCAGGGTTCCCGAGGACTGAGAGTCATCGGCAGTGCCGTGGTGGACAAGCCGTCGGAGCCGGCCTTGCCGCGTCTGGAGACCTTGCCCGATCCGCGACCGGCGCTGGTGGCGGGACTATCGGCGGCGAGCAACTCGCCTGTCCGCGCGGCCGTCAATCCGCTTAAGCTCAAGGAGATCATTCCCAAGCTCCTGTCGAGCGGCAGCGTTTCCACGAACATCGCCGGCAACGAATGGGACGGCGTCGAATATGCTTCGGTTTCCCTCGTGCTCCCTCCTGCCGAATCCCCCGCATTTGTAATCACGAGTCACCGCAAGGACGCCGCTTCAGTCGAAGCGGCCAAAACCAGCGCCGAACAGCGGATAGCCCACGCGTTCGTCAAATCGCCGCCGAACGCAAGCACACCGCTCGCCAAGAGCATGATAAAATTCCTCGCCACGGAGAAATTCGCCGTCAATGGCAGCGACTTGGTTGGGACCATGGACCTTCACGCCTATTATGATCTGCTCTTTGCGGCCGTTAACATGGCCACCCAGCCCCCCGCTTCTCAACCGCAGCGACCACCGATGAATTGAGTGTTCAGGCCGCCCGTGTAGCCGCCGGGCTTGCCCGGCGTATTGTGAACGCGCAATCGCCCCAAGATTTTGTGCCTTCATTTTGATCTTGACCGATATCTAGCCCGTAGGGATAATAGGTATTTATTATGCCGAAGTTCCGGATCGACAAGATCGGAGATTTGTGTCGGCAAATGTCCTTCACGCCGCAGGACGCCCGGCTCACGCAACTCACGGCTGCGGAAGAACTTCTGCTCGATCTCGATCCGGCCAAGGCCTATCCCTTCAACTTCATCGTCTTCCGCATCACCGGCTACCATCCCAAAAAGCTCGACCAGACTCTGCTGATCGGCATGGCCCTACAGCACGATCTGGGGCTGCTCATCGAGCAGGTGAGCGAGACGCTGAATTTGAGCGAGGTGGATTCGCCGCAGCCGGTGATGACCATCGACGATGTCGCCCAGCGATTCAACGTCACCAGCAAGACGATCCAGCGTTGGCGTCGGCGGGGCCTGGGAGCCCGTCGGTTCGTCTTCAAGGACGGCAAACGCCGCGTCGGGTTTATGCTGGGGACCGTCGAGCGGTTCCTGGCCATCCATCACGATCAGGTGATCCGCGCGGGTAATTTCTCCCAGGCGACGGAAGAGGAGAAAGCGGACATCCTTCGCAGGGCGCGGCGATTGGCGGGACATTGCCGATGCTGCATCAGCGAGATTTCGCGGCGCATCGGTTGGCGGTTCGACCGCTCGCCGCTGACCATCGCCCACATCATCCGCGATCACGATCAGGCGAATCCGCAATCGGCGATCTTCAAGCAGGCCGCCGTGGAAATTTCGCCCGAGGAACGCGCCCAGATCGCCGCGGCCTATCGCGGTGGAGAAGGCATCGGCCAGATTGCCCGGCGGACGAGCCGGGGCAAGACGGCGGTCTATCGCGCGGTCGTCGAGGAGCGGCTAGCCGCTCTGCTGCGGCGAAAAGTGCGATTCATCGATGATCCGCTCTATCACCAGCCGGACGCCGCCAACGTCGTCGAGCAGATCGTTTCGCAGGAGGAATTGCCCGCCGAAACCAAGCCGGAGGAGATGCGGACTCCGCGTGATTTGCCCGCGTATTTGCAGGATTTGTACCGGACGCCCCTGCTGACGCGGGGACGCGAGCGGGCTTTGTTTTTGAAGCTGAATTTCCACAAGTATGAATTCGTGATCGCGCGGCGGAAGCTCGAGCCGCAGTTTGCCCGGGCGCGCGACCTCAATCGCCTCGAGGCGATTCGCCACCGGATCGCGGAGGTCAAAAACCAGATCGTGCGGGCGAATCTCCGCCTGGTGGTCAGCGTGGCCCGCAAGCATTTGCGGCCGGGTCTGTCGCTGATGGAATTGATCAGCGAAGGCAACCTCACCTTGATTCGGGCCGTCGAATCGTTCGACGTTCACAAGGGCAATCGCTTCAGCACCTACGCGACGTTCGCGCTCATGAAGGGTTTTGCGCGAAGCGTGCCGGAGATGCTGTCGCGCGGGCACGAGGCGGTTCAGAGCGATGCGGCCCTGGAGTCGGTCGCGGATCGCGGCGACTTGCGCCGGGCAGCCCAGTTGACCGACCGCGACGAGGTTCGGCAATTGATGTCCCGGCTGGAACGGCGCGAACGCGATGTGATCGCGGCGCATTTCGGCCTGAGCGAAGCCGGGCCGGCCACGTACGCGCAGGTCGGTTCCCGGATGGGGCTTTCCAAGCAGCGCGTGCGGCAAATCGAACAGACGGCCCTGGCGAAAATGCGCGGTGGGCGGGGATAGATATTCCGCTAAATCCGATCGATCGTCAGGCGGCGGTCGGATTCTCCGGTCACTTCCATCGTGACGTTGATTCGATTGGGGGGAAGTATTTCCTTCACGCGATCGGCCCATTCGACGACAACCACGACGTTCTGCTCGAGAAGCTCGGGGAATCCGATGGATTCGAAATCGCGGGGTCCGGCGACGCGGTAGGCGTCGAGATGAAGAACGGGCAGGCGGCCGCCGTGATAGACATTGAGCAGAACGAACGTGGGGCTGGTGACGGAGCGGGGATTAGCGCCCAGCGCGGCG
>JBEKXM010000412.1:0-4520 GCA_049512115.1 Tepidisphaeraceae bacterium
AGCAAGTCCGCGTCCGCCTTTTTCACCAGGTCGCGAACCGTCGCTATCTTCGCCGATTCCAGGCAATTGTTCGCCCGCACCGACAAATCCAACTCCTGGATCGTCATGCTCAGCTTCTGCTGAAGGTCCGGATCGATCATCGCCTTCGTCGCATCCCGCAACGCCGCCACCGCGTCGTCGTTCGCCGTCTCCGTCCCCAATTCGAAGTATTGCACGAACGGGTTCAGATGCTTGCGGAGAATCTTGCTCGCTTCCACCAGCGCCATCTCCGGCGTGATCGTTCCGTTCGTCCAGATCTCCAGAATCAGCCGGTCATAGTCCGTCTTTTGGCCCACCCGCGCGTCCTCCGTGCTGTAGCGCACGCGTGTAACGGGCGAGTAAATGCTGTCCACCGCGATCAGGCCGATCTCCTGCTCTTCCACGTCCGCGATGTTTTCCGCGGCCGTCACGTACCCGCGGCCCTTGGAGACCGTCAGCGACATGTCAAACGAAACGTCCTCCGTCAGCGTCGCGATCACGTGATCCTTGTTCACCACGGTGATTGCCGGGTCGGCCTCGATCATGCCCGCCGTGACCGGGCCGGCCTTGTTCAGCGCCAGCTTCATCTCCTTGTCCTCGTCGCTGTCGAGCTTCACGATGAGGCTTTTGATGTTGAGAATGATGTCGGTCACGTCCTCCATCACTCCGGGGAGGCTGGAAAACTCGTGTTCCGCCCCCTTCAGCCGGATGTGCGTCACCGCCGCCCCCTCCAGCGACGAAAGCAAGATGCGCCGCAGGCTGTTGCCCACCGTCGTGCCGAACCCGCGCTCAAACGGCTCGGCAACGAACTTCCCGTACGTGTCCGTCGAAACCTGCTCGTCGCGAACCACACGCGACGGCAACTCTAAACCGCGCCAACGCATTCTCATAAAGGGTTCTCCTGGATCTGCGCTTCCCACCGGATCGCTGAAGTTTACCGCCCCAACCGTTAGGGGCCATCTGTCTTCCGCCTCGCCGATGGAATGCTTGAATGTTTTTTCGTCTTTCGAATTTCGCTTCTGAAATCTGCCGCTTCACAATCGCAAATCGTCGCACCCGCGGAACCTCACACCCGCCGCTTCTTCGGCGGCCGGCAGCCGTTGTGCGGCAGCGGCGTCACGTCCTCGATGCCCATTATCTTCAATCCCGCGTTCTGAAGGTTCAAAATCGCCTGCTCCCGCCCCGCGCCGGGGCCTTTTACCTTCACTTCGATTTCCATCATCCCCGCCTTTTTCGCGACTTGCGCCGCGTTCTCCGCCGCCCGGCCCGCCGCGTACGGCGTGCTCTTCCGCGCTCCCTTGAAGAACCCGCCCTTCCCCGCCGACGCCCACGCGATCGTCTCCCCATTCGGATCCGTTATCGTCACGATCGTGTTATTGAACGTCGCCTTGATGTGTGCAATCCCTCGCGTCACGCCCTTGCGAATTTTCTTTTTCTTCGCCCCGGCCTTCGCGCCCGCTTGCGGTTTTGCTTGCTCGCTCATGAATGCTCCGAATGGTCATTTGTCATTTGTAAAAGATGGTTTCTGCTAATGACCAATGACTACTTGCTCAACTCCTTCACGCCCTTCTTCCCGGCGACCGTCTTGCGCGGGCCTTTCCGCGTCCGCGCATTCGAGCGCGTCCGCTGCCCACGCACCGGCAGGCTCCGGCGATGCCGGCTGCCTCGATAGCTCCCGATGTCCCGCAACCGCGCGATGTTCTGCGTCATCACCCGCCTCAACCCGCCTTCCACAAGGTAATCCCGGTCGATGATCCCGATGATCTTCGCCAATTCCTCTTCGCTCAACTCCTTGGCGCGGCGATTCGGTTCGATCCCCGCCTCACGCAAAATCACCCGGCTGTTGCTCCGCCCGATCCCGTACAAATACGTCAAGCTGATCCAGATCGGCTTGTCCGGTGGAATGTCCACGCCCGAAATACGCGGCATAATTTTATCCCTGCCTCTGCTTGTGTTTAGTGTTCTTGCAAATCACGCGCACCACGCCCTTGCGGCGCACGATCTTGCAGTTCTCACAAATCCGTCTCACGCTCGCCCGAACTTTCATATTGCCAGCCTTGCTTTCGTCGAATCGGTTATGATAGCACAACCTCGACATTCTCTCAAGTTCCCCCTACATCTCCCGTCGGCACCGAGAATTTCCCCCTCCCCTTGTACTCTGGGGGAGGGTTGGGGCACCCCTTCCGCGTTCTTGCGCTGCAAAACAATGCGGGAAATCCAGCAATTTCGACGTTTTCGAGGCGCTCGACATTGGACTCGCATTCAACCGACCGTTCGGCAAAGCCGAGCGATGGCATTTTTCTCGCGGAAGCAGCAGGCAAAAACAGCGAAAAATCAAATTCTTGCCAGAGCGCGGAAGGGGTGGGGTTGGGGTGGGGGTTGAACGTCGATTGGCCCACGAAGCCCCCACCCTCATCCTTCCCCGGGGCACCAGGGGAGGGGCGGAAAGGGGCTTACAGAATGTCTCACGTCCCCGTCGGCGCCGCCACGACCGGGGCGATCTCCGCCGGCATCCGCCCATCCGTTAGCACGTCCACCCCCGTATCCGTAACCGCCACCGTATGCTCGAAATGCGCCGCCGGCATCCGGTCCACCGTGAAGACCGTCCACCCATCCCGGTAAAGGTCCACGTCCCGCCGCCCCGCCACGACCATCGGCTCGACCGCCAGCGTCATTCCCCGCCGCAGCACAAAATCCCCGCTCAACTGCTCCGCCGTCACGAAATTCGGCACTTTCGGGTCCTCGTGCATTCCCCGCCCAATGCCATGCCCGACGAATTCCCGCACCACGTTGTACCGGTTCTTCTCCACGAAATGCTGGATCAGCCGCGCGATGTCCGACCATCGCCGGCCCGGACGCATGTTCGTCAACGCCAAATCCAGCGATTCGCTCGTCACGTCCAGCAGACGCTGCAACGCGGGGCTTATTTTCCCCACTCCCACCGTCGTCGCCGTATCCGCGCAATACCCATCCAGCGACAACGCCAAATCCAACGTGACGACGTCCCCCTCCTTCAGTGTCCGCGGCCCCGGCACCCCATGCACCACTTCCTCGTTGATGCTGATGCACGTATGACCGGGAAACCCCTCGTTCGGCCGATACGTCGGAAAATTCTTCGACAGCGCCTTCGCCCCCGCCTTTTCCAACTCCATCCGCGCCAGATCGTCCAGCGATTGCGTGCTGACCCCCGGCGTCGCGGCTTGCCGCATCTTGGCCAGAATCTCCCAACCCAGATGCCCGGCGCGCCGCATGCGCTCGATTTCAAACCGGCTTTTGATGATGATGGGCATGGCGGAATAGTTGCCAGTTGCGAGTTGCGAGCAAAACGTCAAGCCAATTGCACTTCCTCGTAACTCGCAACTCGCAACTACTTAATACTGTCTTCCCTTGATCCTCTTTCCTTTGCTGCCGGTGCCGCCGAGGAACCCGCTGTAATTCCGCATCAGCAGATTCGCTTCGATCCGCTGGATCATGTCCAGTGCGACGCTCACCACGATCAGCAAGCCCGTTCCGCCCAGGAACGCCGATATCCGCGCGTCGATGCCCATGCTCGTCGTCACCATCACCGGCACCACCGCGATGATGCACAAAAATGCCGCGCCCACGTACGTGATCCGCATCATCACCTTTTCCAGATAATCCGCCGTGCGCTTACCGGGACGAAGACCCGGAATAAAGCTCCCATAGTCTCGAAGCTGATTGGCCATTTCCTTCGGCTGAAACTGCACCGTCGTCCAGAAGTACGCGAAGAAGTAAATCATCGCCGCTTCCGTCACCAGGTAAATAAATCTCCCTCGGGAGAATTCATTATTCAGCCACATGAGAAAGTTGTGAAAACCGCCGGTCTGGAACATGTGCTGTGCGATCCAGGCAAGAATCATGCTCGGGAACAGCATCAGCGACTGGGCGAAAATGATCGGCATCACGCCGCCGTGATTCACGCGCAGCGGCAGATACTGCCTCTGGCCGCCGTAAATCCGCCGGCCACGTGTCTGCTTGGCCTGCTGAATCGTGATCCTCCGCTGCGCCTGCGTGATCAGGATCGATCCCGCCACCACAAACACGAAGCACGCCACCAGGAAGATGATCTTGCCCGGTGTGATCTGCCGCACACCGCTCGCCTGCCCGGTCAGCGTGGTCTGTCGCGCCAGTTCGGCGACCGCGCCCGGCATGCGGGCCACGATCCCCGCCAGAATCACCAGGCTCACCCCGTTCCCCAGCCCATACTCGTCAATCTGCTCCCCCAGCCACATCAAGAAGATGCTCCCCGCCGTCAGCGACAGCAGGCCCATGAACCAAAAAACGCCCGCATAGTGCCGCTGGAACAACGGCATCACCATCGGCCGCCCGCTCGGACCCTGCTGCATATACGCCAGCAGCATCACCGCCTGGATCATGCACAATGGAACCGTCGCGTACCGGCTCCATTCCTGAATCTTCTTTCTGCCCGTTTCCCCTTCCTTCTGCAATTTCTCCAGCGCCGGAACCACCGTCCCCAGCAA
>JBEKXM010000413.1:0-4508 GCA_049512115.1 Tepidisphaeraceae bacterium
AGGGGCGAGAAGTGTACAAGTTCGCGGTCACCAAGTTCGAGGAATTGATCCACGAGGCGATGCGCGCCTGCGAGTTGACCGCCGGGGACGTGAAGCTCATCATTCCGCATCAGGTGAATCAGCGGATCATTGATTCGGCCATGGAAAAGCTTGGTCTGCCGTCGGAAAAGGCGTTTGTGAACATCGACCGATATGGCAACACGTCGGCCGCCAGCATCCCCATCGCTCTGGACGAGGCGCACCGAGGGGGGCGATTCAAAACCGGCGATGCGGTGATTTTCGTGGCTTTCGGCGGGGGACTTACCTGGGCCAACGCGGTTGCGAGAATCTAGATGAAGGTTCGCGATCTCGGACCCTGGAGCAGAACGCGCGTCGCAGGCGACGCGGCTAAACGGCGAATTGTTGTCGCAGAATCACGGACACCTATTTAGATGGCCTCCACCACCGATATCCTTTGTCCCGGCCAGGGGGCGCAGATGGTGGGAATGGGCAAGGCGCTGTACGAATCGTCGGCGTCGGCCCGCGAGCTTTTCCAGCATGCCGGACGGGTTCTGGGCTTTGACCTCGGCGAAGTTTGCTTCGGCGGCCCGGAGGATCGCCTCAACCAGACCGACATCAGCCAGCCGGCCATTTACGTCACCAGCATCGCCAGCTTCAAGGAGGCGGCCGCCGCGGGGATTTTCGACGCCGCGGCGGTGACGGCTTTTGCGGGCCTGAGCCTTGGCGAATACACCGCCCTGCACTTAGCAGGGACGTTCGGGTTTGAAGAGGGCTTGCGTTTGGTGGCGTTGCGGGGCAAATACATGCAGGAAGCGGCGGTGGCATCGCCGAGCGGGATGGTGGCCCTGATCGGGGCGGATGAAGCGACGGCCCGGCGGCTTTGCCTGGAATCGGCCGCGGGCGAAGCCCTGGTCCCCGCGAACTTCAACGCGCCGGGACAGATCGTGATCAGCGGAACGAGCGCGGCATGCGAGCGGGCGGTGGCGGCCGCCGAGGCGATGGGCATCCGCACCATGCCCCTGAAGGTCGCCGGCGCGTTTCACAGCCCGCTGATGCAATCCGCCGCCGACAAAATGACCGCGGAATTGGCCAAAGTGGACTTCTCCCGCCCGGCCAAAACCGTATACTCCAACGTCACGGCCGAGCCGCATCACGAGCCGCAGTCCATCAAGAAGCTCCTGGTCGAGCAGATCATCTCGCCGGTGCGATGGGCGCAGACGATGCAGGCATTGGCGGGCCAGCCGTCGGTGGCGTCGCATGAAGCGCGGTTCATCGAGCTTTCGCCGGGCAAAACGCTGGCGGGCCTGGCCAAGCGAATCAACCGCCGCCTGGTGGTGGAAAGCCTCGGGTAGCCTAGGGCAAAGCCCTATCCGCTAGGAGCGCAGAACGATGACGGAAAAACGCGTTGCCGTGGTAACCGGTGGATCGCGCGGCATTGGCGCGGCGATCGTGCGGCGGCTGGCGGGCGACGGGCTGCACGTGGTGGCGCTGGCGAGGAACTTGGAGAAGCTTCAGCAGGTCTGCGCCGAAGCGGTCGCCGCCGGTGGCGCCGCCGAGCCGGTCGTCTGCGATATTGCCGATCCCAAGGCCCTGGCGGCCGCGGTGGAGGGCGCGGCGGAGCGGCTGGGCCGGATCGACGTCCTGGTCAACAACGCCGGCATCACCAAAGATGGTCTGCTCCTGCGCATGGAGGACGAGGATTTTGATTCGGTGATCGCGACGAATCTGAAGGGCGCATTCGTGGCGATTCGCGCCGCCGCCCGGCCGATGATCAGGGCCAAGGGCGGGCGGATTATCAACATCAGTTCGGTCGCCGGGGTCGCCGGAAACGCCGGGCAGGCCAATTACGCCGCCAGCAAGGCGGGGTTGATCGGTCTGAGCAAATCCGTCGCCAAGGAGTTGGCTGGGAAGAACATCACGTGTAATGTCGTGGCGCCCGGATTCATCGTTTCGGACATGACGGACGTGCTGAGCGAGCAGATCAAGGAAGGAGTAAAGAACTTTATCCCGCTCAAGCGGTTCGGGATGGCGCAGGAAGTTGCGGCGGTGGTCAGTTTTTTTGCCAGCCCGGATGCCAGTTATGTCACGGGTCAGGTATTATGTGTGGATGGGGGAATGGTCATGTGAGCGTGTCGTGAAGTGAGCGTCGTGATATGAGCGGTTGGCAAAAGCCTTTGGCACCGCTATAGTCTCCCCACTTGGGCCGCGGTGGCCCTTGGGATTTTTGGGTAGGGCAGGTGGATATGGCAGAAGAAATCGATCAAAAGGTCATCGAAATCGTCAGCGAGCAGATGGGCGTGGATAAGAGCGAAGTCACGCGGGAGACGCACTTTATAAACGATCTCAACGCCGACTCGCTTGACACCGTCGAACTCGTCATGGAGTTCGAGGATGAATTCGAGCTGTCCATTCCTGACGAAGAGGCGGAGAAAATCCAGACCGTTGGTCAGGCGATCGACTACATCAAAGAACATTCCAGCAAATGAGCGGGCGCCGAGTTGTCTTAACGGGTTTGGGCGTCGTCACTTCCCTCGGCGATAACGTCGAGGAAATGTGGGCCGCGCTATGCGCCGGAAAGAGCGGCATCTCGCTTATCAAGCGCTGGGACGCCAGCGCGTATCCCACCCGATTCGGCGGGGAATGCACCGACTTCGACCTCAACCGCTACGACGTCTCCCGTTATACGGAGGAACGTCTCCTGCCCAAGCGGCTGGACCGGTTCGGACAGTTCGGCATCGCCGCGTCCATCAGCGCCGTCGGCGACTCTGGAATCGACTTCGAGAAAACCAACCGCTATCGCTGCGGAGTGATCATCGGCAGCGGTATCGGCGGCATCGAAACGCTTGAAGAGCAGAACAAGATTCTCAACACTCGCGGAATCAGCCGCGTCAGCCCGTTTACCGTCCCGCGGCTGATGGTGAACGCCGCCAGCGGAAACGTGTCGATCATCTTCCGGCTCTATGGCCCGAACACCGCCGTCGCCACCGCCTGCGCCACCGGGTCCAACGCCATCGGCGACGCCGCCCGCTACATCCAGCACGATCACGCGGACGTGATGATCGCCGGCGGGTCCGAGGCGGCGCTGTGTGCCCTGGGCCTCGGCAGCTTCTGCGCCGCCCGGGCGCTATCGACGAGAAACGACGATCCCCCCCGCGCCAGCCGGCCGTGGGACCGCGACCGCGACGGGTTCGTCATGGGCGAAGGCGCCGGCGTCGTCGTCCTCGAAGAATTCGAGCACGCGAAAAAGCGCGGGGCGAAAATGTATTGCGAACTGGTCGGCTACGGCATGAGCGCCGACGCCTACCACATCACCGCCCCCGACGAGCAGGGCCACGGCGCCAGCCGGGCCATGGAGATGGCCCTCCGCGACGCCAAGCTCTCGAGCGATCAGGTCGATTACATCAACGCCCACGGCACCAGCACGCCTCTCGGCGATGTCGCCGAGACCAAGGCCATCAAGCACTTTTTCAACGATCACGCCAGGAAATTGGCGATCAGCTCCACCAAGAGCGAGTTGGGTCATCTGCTAGGCGCCAGCGGCGGCGTGGAAGCGGTCATCAGTGCCCTGACCATCGACCGCAACCTGATTGCCCCGACGATCAACCTCGACAACCCCGATCCCGAATGCGATCTGGATTACGTCCCCCACAAGGCCCGCGAACGCCACGTAAACGTGGCCATGAGCAACAGCTTCGGCTTCGGCGGGCATAATGCGTGTTTGCTGATGCGAAGGGTGTAGCGGCCGGGGCCATCTTTTGTGGCCGTATCAATTCTTCCGAGATCAAAGGCGATTGAACCACCATGACGCCATGACGCCAAGGTGAAATCATCTTACGCGGAGAAATCCGCAAACCATGGCAACGTTTCCTGTCGCATTTCCCACCTTGGCGTCTTGGCGTCTTGGCGGTTCAATTCATCCTCTCCCGAAAATCTTGGCGGAGAATATCGAGCGCGAATGCGTCGGCGGTCCTGAGGCGCGATGCGAGCGATTTTGAAGAAAGCTAAACCGGGGAGGGTCTCGGCGAGGCGTTAGGCGGCTTCCGACGGGGACAGGGTTTCCACTGAAACAATTCCACGCAAGCTGATCACGTCTACGTCCTCCGCCAGAGCGTTGTGCGGCTTGGCGGCAAACACGTAGAGAGAGAGGTGGGCGATGAAACAAAGTCCGGGATTCCGGATATCAATGCTCCTGCCGTCGGCCAGATGACTCCGTAGCGGAATAAACGGGTCGCGATCCAGCTCTTGCGCCAGCGATTCGGGATTCATTATTACATTCTACGCTTCCGCGGAAATGCGGGCAATTCTGCGAATCCCGCGAGACTGTCTGTCGAAGTCGGGCGGCATGTTTGGCCGGTCCCTATTGCCATCTTGCCGCAACGGCCGATAATAATAAGCAGAGGAACGGATGCCCCTGCTGCACTCACCCAAACCGCCCCAGGCTTCTCCCAGCGAGGGGGAACTGGATCGGATCCTTCGACTCAAAGTTCCCCTGATCGTTCGCCTGGCCG
>JBEKXM010000414.1:0-4484 GCA_049512115.1 Tepidisphaeraceae bacterium
CACCAGCCGAGGTTCGGATCGTGGCCAACGGCGATCTTGACCCCCAGCCAGGCGGCGCAAACGGCGGCGGCGTGGTGCGCCTGCTCGGGGGAATCGAACACCTGTTCGATACTCTTATGGTTTTTGGGATTGCCCCAGGCCCTGAGAAAACTTTCGACGTTGTACAAATGCAGCATCTGCTGCAGGGGCAGCGCGATTTCAGAACGCATGATGTCGATCAGCGGCAC
This sequence comes from Tepidisphaeraceae bacterium, assembly GCA_049512115.1. Classification (GTDB taxonomy): domain Bacteria; phylum Planctomycetota; class Phycisphaerae; order Tepidisphaerales; family Tepidisphaeraceae; genus PALSA-1353. The sequence continues at coordinate 228 of JBEKXM010000414.1, forward strand.
ATCAAGGACGGGATTGCGAACTGACATTGGGCCTCCTTACCCGTATTTAATTCGCCCGGCATCCAATGCCGGAGGAATCGCGGCTGGCTTCACCGCGGAAGTTGGAAAGTTAACTTCAGCATCGGCAATGTCAATGCGCCGCGAGCAAAGGAAACGACAAATTTCAGGCCGGACGCTTGGATTGACGGAAGATTGCGGCGTTGTAGAGCAATATGGCGGCGATCAACAAAACCAGATACGCCAGACCAGGATACAGGCCATGCGAGACGCTCTGTAACGTCGGATCGGAATTCGGATTGAACCGGCACATGATCTCGACCAGCATCGCGCAGCAGGAAAGGCAAATCAGGCCGCCCAGAAGAGTCATGCCCAAGCCGAGGGGAATCAGCAACGGAAAAAAGGCCGAGGCCCAGAGAAGATAGCGATTGTTCAAATAGGGCATGAGGGCGAAAAACAGGACCCAGGGCGCATACATGGCCAGGAGGAATCGCCAGTCGCGGCGGCGCCATTGGACGGCGGCGGCGATGCCGCAGGCAACCAGGCAAATCGCGTAGAGCGAAACCAGCACGGTTCGCAAGTCTGTTTGCAGGTCATGGCCAAAGGGAAGGGGGAGATCGACCGGGGAGTCGCCTTCCCAGCCCCATTGCTCGTGAAGGAGCGCGCCGAGGTTGCTGGTGCCGACCGTGCTGAGCTCCGTGTGCTTGACGGGTCCGTATTCAAACGGGAGAACGAACCAGGAGAGATCGCCGGTCATGATCCTGGGCGTGATCCAGACGGGCACGACGAAAGCGGCGGCGGCGAGAAGTTGAAACACCGGCCGGCGCCAGCCCTTGCGGAAGATCAGCAGTGCGGCCGAAACGGCCGCCCCGGCACAGGCCAGGATCACGTCGCCCTTGCCGGTGAGCATCCAAGGAATGGCGATCAGGGTGAGCGCAACGGCAAACCCCGCCGCAAGCCGCGCCAGGGGCAGCCAGCGCATTGAAAACAGCGGCCAGAGAAACAATGCCGGGGCGACGAAAAGAATCTGGCCCTTGAGCATCGCCCCCATCGCCAGAAACGTGCCCGCGCTGAACCACCAGTCGCGCATCGAAAAATAGAGCGCGAAGATGAAACAGGGCAAAATCCAGGCGTCCCATTGCGGCCAGCAATCGTTCAATATCAACGCGGGATTGAACCAGACCAATAGCGCGGCAACGGCCAGCGGCAGATATTCGCGCAGCAAGTTCAAAACTCCCGGAGCACCGGCGGAGTCAGGCATCACGATCCGCCGCATGAGCCGAAGGACCAGAACGACCCCCACGGCGGCGGCGGCTTCGCAGGCGGCGTTGAGCAGAAGCACGGGCCGGTGGAATTCGTAGCTGGTGTTTGGGTCCCACTGTTCGCTAGCATCGAAATGGCGGTTGGCCCACTGCGCCCAGACGGTCACGATCGTGAGCCGTAGCGGGCTGTAATCCAATCCCATGTTCTGCGGCGGTTCATCGCCGTAATCCGAGCGGATCTGACGGTACGTTCCCAGCAGGCCGTTCCGATCGGCATAGGTCCCCCATATATACGCATGCGTGGCGTCGCCTTGGAAATGCATGTTTTCCGTTTGTGTCCAGGCCCAATGGCGCAACTGCACGCCGGCACGGAAAAGACAGGCCGACAGGGTTAGAAGGACGATCCAAACCGTGGCGAGCAAGGCCAGACGCCGAAGGCGTTGGTATCGCGGGCCGGCTGATTGCTCGTTGGTGACTGGAACTGTCGTCATCGAATCCCCGCAATGGCGAACATTCGCAAGATCGATCTCCCGCCCCGGCAAGAGTTTTACCCGCGGAGCGTTCGGAGGCAAGGCCGGGGAAAACAAACTCATCCGTATTTGAACCTGGCCGGCGAGTCCGCGGCATACTGGGACAGATTTACCGCGAAGACGCGAAGGCGCGAAGGTGCGCGAAGAATTACCATTCATTCTTCCCATCCGCCGCGGAGGCGCAGCCTACCGCGTCAATCCGCGTAATCCGCGGTGAGTCTGAATTTTCTCGGTTAATGGCCATCCTAAAACTACGGTTGCAGAATCGGCGTTGGGGTGGTGGTGACAAAACCCCTGTTTTCGATGGCGCCGCGGGGGGTTTTGTCACTGTCACACGGGGGACCCACTTGAAAAAGCATCGGTCGGCCATTTTGTCACAGTTCCCGATGGACGCATTCGGGCCGGGATGGCGGATGGTGGATCGACAACAAAAATGAAGCTCCCTCTATATCTATAGCCGGGAGGTGAAGGTTTTGGGCGGGTTTTCTGGAAAGCGCGGATTTTTGGGAATTAATTTTTTGGCGGGCAGCCGGGATGTGGGGAAATGGGCGGGATTGATAATTTGCAAAATGAACAACGGAAGACGCAACGCTGGCTCTGTCTCCGACCCCAACGGAAATCGCCGGTGGCCTTTTGGGCGCTTTTCAGCCGTCCATGGAAATTTTGAATGGCCCCTTGTCTTCGCGCCAAAAAAAAGAGAGGGAAATACGACTTTAATCAATCGGATAACCAAGCCTTGAAGATGGAAAGGTCGCTCATTAGTCTTATGTTCAAACGCGAGGTGTGGGAATGGTTGACGCGATGATCATCGGTAACCTATTTACGCTTCTACTGTGTTGCAGGTCGACCGAGGATTGCCAACGCCAATGCCGCAAAGCTTTTCATCCCCCGATTTGTCCCAAACGCGGCTAGGAGTGAGTTTTTTCGAACAGCCGGCGGTGGACGTCGCGAAACAGTTGCTCGGCGTCATCATGCACCGCCGGCTCGGCGGCCAAATTCTCCGGGCGCGAATCATCGAAACCGAAGCCTATCTGGGTCCGAAAGACTTGGCGTCCCATTCCTCCAAAGGCCGCACCGCCCGCACGGAAGTCATGTTCGGCCCGCCCGGGCGCGCGTATGTCTATTTCATCTACGGCATGTACGACATGTTCAACGTGATCGTCGGAGTCCCCGGCGAAGCCCAGGCGGTGCTCTTCCGAGGTGCCGAACCCCTCGACGGCTGGCAAGCCGATCTCTCCGGCCCGGGAAAACTCGCCCGCGCGTTTCGGATCACCCGCGCCGACAACGCTTCGGACCTGACCGGAGACGAAATCTATTTCGAATCGGATCCCGATTACCGCCCGCGAATCTTGAAAACCAAGCGGATCGGCGTGGCCTACGCCAAGCACTGGCAACACCGGCTTCTGCGTTTCGTCGATGCAAACAGCCCCGTCGCGGCGAAGTTGCGGCGATGAGACCGCGAATTAGGCAACCGGATTGATTAAAGGCGACGTAGCGGACGTAGCTCTTTTCCATGGTTTTGATGCATCGCCTTTGGCTTTTCGAGCCGGCTGCGCGGATGCAACGTCCAATCCGGATGCAAGTTGACGGCAACCTTCAGCGTTCATTGGCTCATCCCATACGACCGCGAGCCATCGCCTGCTTCACCATGTTCCCCGCGGACTCGATCATTGGCAAGTTCACCGTCTCCAGCCGTCTCGGCAGGGGCAAGACGCCCGTGCCACGCTTGACACCCTGCATCGGCTGTTCTAGTTTCCAGGTCTGGGCGTGTTGGCTGCAAACCGTTGAAAGGCTGAAACTCCGTGATACCGTTGCAAGAGCAAAATACGTGCGTCATCGGGCTGCAATGGGGGGATGAGGGGAAGGGGAAAATCGTCGATTTTCTGGCGGAAAGGGCGGATGCGGTCGTGCGGTATTGCGGGGGGGCCAATGCGGGACATACGGTCCGGATCGGGGCGGAGAAATATTCGACGCATCTGCTGCCGGTGGGCGTGCTGAGGGCGGGGAAGATGAACGTCATCGGCAATGGGGTGGCGCTCGATCCGGCGGTGCTGTTCCGCGAGATCGACGAGCTGGCGGCGCGCGGGATCGCGGTGACGCCGGCGAATTTGCGGATCAGTTACAAGACCCATTTGGTGATGCCGTATCATGTGCTGGAGGATGGGGCCAGGGAGCAGAGTTCGGAGGGCACGGCGATCGGGACGACGCGGCGGGGAATCGGGCCAACCTACGCCGACAAAATGATGCGGGCGACCGCCTTGCGAGTGGCGGATTTGCTGGATGAAGAAAAACTCCGGCATCGGATCGCGCGGGTGGTGACGGAACGAAACAAGGTTTTGCGCGTGCTGTACGATCTTCCGCCGCTCGACTGGAAGCAGATGTTCGAGCAATACCGGGATTTCGGGCGGCGGATGGGTCCGTTTGTGGATGATACGACGTTTTTGCTTTTGCAATATGCGCGGGAGGGG
>JBEKXM010000415.1:0-4480 GCA_049512115.1 Tepidisphaeraceae bacterium
GGATATCCGCAAGCTGATGGAATTGCTGGAACAAGCACGGTGAGGGGGAGCGAGGTTGGCCCTGGGATGCACGGATTTCGCGGATTTTTATGAGACGCTTTAGTTTCCGGCCGAATTGGCCGTATAATATTATCTGGCGCCGTTCGTTTTGGCATTAATGAGGAATAATCCGTGATGCACCTTCCGCTTGCGAATATCCTGGGTCCGTACCTGGACAATTGGCTTTTGATCGCGATTGTGGCGCTGCTGTTGTTTGGCAAGCGCCTGCCTGAAGTGGGCCGCAGCCTCGGCAAGGGCATCATCGAATTCAAGAAGGGCCTGGCGGGGATTGAGGAGGACGTCACCCAGCCGATGCAGCAGCAGCAACCGACGGATCGGGCGGCGTTGCCGCCGGCGACGGGCGCGGGATACAAGTTCGATCCATATACGGGCAAGCCCCTGACGCAGGAGCCGGCCGCGGCGCCGATGCGGTTCGACCCCTACACGGGCAAGCCGCTGGGCGAGCAATCGACCAGTTCCAATGCGTGATCCAAATGCAACCACGAGAATGCACAGAGCGCAGAGAAGCCGCTGAGAAGAAAAGCTGGTCTCGGCGCCTTCTCACGGCCCTGAGCGTCTGCGCGATTGCGTTTTGTCTGCTCTATTCGACCAGCGCGGCATCGGCCGGGGGCACGGCCCGCGCGATGCTCGCGGCACGTCTGCCATCGGCCAAGCTCGACAACGTTCCGCTTGCGGACGCGATCGATTTCCTTCGCGACGTCGCCGGCGTGAACGTCACCGTGGATTGGAAAGCCCTGGAAGGGCTGAACATCTCCAAGAACACCGAAATCAACCTGAACCTTCACGACGTATCGGCGGGGAAAGTGCTGTCGCTGATTTTGTCGCAGGCCGGGCCGGGTGATTTGCTCACTTACTACATCGACCGGGACGTGGTCGAGATAACCGCGCGGGCCATCGCCGATCAGAAAATGATCACCGTCGTTTATTACGTGATGGATCTATTGCAGCCAAACGACACGTTCAATTACACGATCCAGAGTATCAGCGGCGGCAGCGCGCAGGTTGGCGGCAGCAGCGGCGGCGGGGGCGGATCGCAGGCCCTTACCAGCGGTCAGAACAATACATCGCAGAACACCAACATGAACGCCAAAGCCCAGGCGCTTATCAAGCTGATCGAGACGGTCGTTCGTCCCGAAATCTGGCGTGACAACGGGGGACCGGCGTCGATGGAATTTTGGAACGGTAATCTGATCGTCACCGCCCCGCGCTCGGTTCAAGACGCGATCGGGGGCGGGGGATAATCGATGTCGTCAAACCCGAAGTCCGAAATCCAAATGACGAAGCAAATTCGAATGACGAATGACAAATGTCCTGTTTCGTCATTCGGTCATTCGCCATTCGGATTTGATTCGTCATTCGGATTTCGAACTTTGGATTTCGCGCTCGAATGACTCACGAACTGGCCATCATCGGCGCCGGGGTCATGGCGGAGGCGATCGCGCGGGGGATCGTTTCGGCGGGGATACTCAAACCGGCCCAAATCGTCGCCGCGGACGTGTCGCCCCAGCGGCGGGTATTGTTCAATTCCCAACTGCATATCAACGCGGTTGAAACCGGCGCCCATGCGGTGGCCGGGGCCGGGACTGTTTTGCTCAGCGTCAAGCCGTATCAGATGGAAGCGGTCTTGCGCGATTTATCGCCGGCGATGGAGGAACAATCGCTGGTGATTTCCATCGCGGCGGGGATCAGCAGCACCTTCATCGAGAAAACACTGGGGCGAGGCAAGCGCTGGCGAGTCGTCCGGGCGATGCCCAACACGCCGATGCTCGTGGGATGCGGAATGGTCGCCATCGCGCCGGGGGCCAATGCCGGGAAGGATGATCTGGCGGCGGCGCGCAAACTGTTTGAATCCGGAGCCAAGGTGCTGGAATTGGGCGAAGAGAAGATCGACGCGGTCACGGCGATCAGCGGATCGGGGCCGGCGTATTTCTTCTTTCTCGCCGAGCAGATGATCCAGGCGGGCATTGAGATGGGTTTGAGTGCCGAGGAAGCCCGGACGCTGGCGATTCAAACGGCGGCCGGTGCGGCGAAGATCATGAGCGGATCGGATGATTCACCGGCCAGCCAACGGCGGCTGGTGACGACGCCCAACGGCACGACCCACGCCGCGATCAGTCACATGGAACAGCAGAACTGGCCGCGGATCACCATTGATGCGTTGAAGGCGGCCCAGCGGAGAAGCAGGGAGATGGGGAAGTAAGCTGGGGGACGGCCATTGTCCAGTGTGTTTCTAATTCATCCCGCACGGGCCCGGTCCGCCACATCTTCCGCATATACTGGGTGGTGAGGATTGGGACTTCGATTCGGAACCGACGGCAAAGACGCTCAGATTGCGGGCCGTTTCCTTCGATCCGCACTTGGGACATTCCACCTTGCCGGCGGACGATATCGACTTCACAAGCTGCTCGAAATGATTCTTGCAGGATTTGCAGGTATATTCGTAAATCGGCATGGGATGATTGTAGCCTGGCAAGGGGCGGGAGAGAATCCTGTATAGAATTCGCTTCGTCATCATGGGATGCAAACCCACGGCGGCGCCGTGGGCGTTCAGGGAGCTTTACGAGGAACGCGGCGCCCCATCGATCCATTGCAGGGTCACGGGCGTTTGGCCGCGCAGGAGGGCCAGGAGGCGTTGGCCGACGGCCTGGCGGCGCCATCCGCGGAGGATGCGCAAGTCCTCGGGGATTCGGCCGGAGCTATGGATGCGATAGAACTCGCCGATTTCCTGGCGGCTGGTGACGAGATTGGGATCGATACCCTGCCCGGCACAGAGGCATTGAGCGGCGTAGAAGAGGGCATCGGCGCGGAATTTTTCCTCGGGAGCGGGCTCGTACATGGGCAGGTCCGGCCACTGATCCGGCGGCAACGACTTGGCCGTTTGCGTGGCCTGGACAATGCCTGCTCCGTATTTGGCTTCCACGGGCCGGGGTAGTCCTCTCACGCGATTCAAGTCCTCAACGGCGTCGATCGGCGAGCGGGCCATGTCCAAAAGAATCTCATCCCTGGCCAGGGATCGCGGTGGAACGTCTTCGCTCTGGGCGGCGCGATCGCGCCAGAGGGTGAGCTCGCGCAGAATGGCCTGGTTCGGCGGAGGGAGCGCCCCCGCGCCGCGAATCTTCATCCACTGCGTTTTCGGATCGAAGACGTACAGGGCCGGATCGGCCAGGGATGCGGATTCCTCCTTGGCCCAGGCGGCGCGGCAATCGCCGGCCAGACGCTTGCCGATCTCGTGCCGAACGGCCGGGAGATAGCGCACGTCATCCGCGGCATAACGAAGCTGGTGATCGGTGAGCGGGCGGCGATCCCAGTGAGAAAACGTCAGCCCCTTGCCCAGCTTGGCGCCGACCAATGCCAGAACCAATTTCGAAAGGGAAAGCGGATATCCAACCCCTGCGAAGGCGGCGGCGATCTGGGTGTCGAAGAGGTTTGCCGGCGGCTTGCCAAGGGCGCGAAACACCGGCTCGACGTCCTGGAGGCCGGCATGGACAATTTTTTCCACCGATGGGTCGGCGACCAATTCCCAGAACGGGCGGAGGTCCAAGTCCGCCAGGGGATCGATCAGGGCGATCCGCGTGGATGAAGCGGCCTGGATCAGACACAGCTTTGGCAAATACGTGAGTTCGCCGATGAACTCGCTGTCGTAGGCGAAGGACCCACAGCTCTTGAGCGACTGGAGCAGTTCGGAAAGCTCATCCTGCCGGGTAACAAGCTGCGGGCGATCTCGGCACGCAAGGGCATGATCCTGATGGCGGGTCTGTTCGTGAGGCAAGGACTGGGAATGGGCCTGTTCGTGACTGAGGGCGCGGTGCTGGTATCGAGGCGACCGCCCTGCGCGGCCCCCACGGTCGGGGTTCCGGCTGGAACTCATGGCGGGTTAGACTATACGAAGCGGGCCGGACAATCTACGTTTGGCGGACGCTGGATATGGGGCGCTCAGGACCACCGAACCGCGATTCCCAGGACTGCAAAATGTTCAAGAAATCGCCGTATTTGGTCGAAAACAAAACCTGATTTTCAGGACTGGCATTGCCTGGGAGCCGGAGATAGAATTATTGGCCGTTTTCCAGGGGTGGAATGCGGGTAGACCAACCCGGGCGAGTTGGAAGGAGCGACGATGAACCTCACGTATGCCGTGGACCGACTTCTGGAGGTGGGTTGGCTGCCGCAGGACGATTTGGACGTTGAACATTTGCCGGATGGACGGTCTTTTCCGTCGATTCTGGGAGTGCAGCGCGATTTTGCCAGGGCTGGGTTGGAGTTGTCGATCAAACACAACCTGATTTTTAATTGTTATCGAGCGACCTGGGCGCCGGTGGGCGAGCCGTTGGACCCGGGGCATGCGGCGGATGAGCGCCACGGCACGGTGGTCGGCGCCTGTCAACGCGAAGCGGCGGTTTATGCGTTGGCCCAACTCAAGGCG
>JBEKXM010000416.1:0-4477 GCA_049512115.1 Tepidisphaeraceae bacterium
TGCGTGAAATATGGCGCGGCGTTGGCGGGGGTGGCGGCGGTGCCCGCCCAGTATCCCAGCCGGGCCACGCCAGCGGCGGTATCGACGTTCATCTCCGATGCGAAAGTCGCATCGTAAATACCCGGCAGGTCAGGGTATCCAACGCTGCCGTTGCCGGCTTGCACGCCGCCCGGGCTTTCAAATGCCGACGGCGAGGGATCTGACAACAGGTCCGTGGCGTTATAGAGGGGTTGGCCGTTGTACGTACCGGCTTCGGAGCCCTCGACCGGAGCGAGCAACGTACCCATCGAATCGGTGCTGGCAACGAACATGCCCGCGCTGGCAAGACCCAGATTGGACGGCTGGGCGGGGTTTCCACGCGCCTGGTTGGCCAGGTCCCAGGCGTCGCCGGCGGTGCTGTTGGGATTTCCCGTGACCACCATTGAAATCCCAAACTCAAAATAATCACCCAGCGGCACGAAGACGGTTGGAGAAGTATTGGAGATGGAAATGCTCTGCGCACCGACGGAGAAGCCTGAATCCAGCGCGGTCTCGCCTGCGATGTAGTACGTGGAAATAGCCGGCGCCGCCAGGGCCGCGGAACCGTACAGTCCCGCCATCTCTGCCGCGATTAGGGTCAGCATTGCCTTGCGGGGCCGTTGCATTCTCAATCTCCGCCGATACGTCATTATACCTGCTAGCCGCGATGGGGAGCGGATTGCGGGATTTTTGCCCGGAAAATGGGTAAATGAGGGGGATTCTGCCAGCGCTATGGCGAGGCAAGGGGTCGTTGGATAAAATCACCGCCGGCAAATTGGCCGAAAGAGACTAAGGTAGCAAGATTTCACGTCTACTGCGCCTCGATCGCCCGCCACTTTCCGGACCCGAACGGCGGTCCCTTTCAATCTCGCCCTGAAAGAAAAACGTCGGGCGATGGCGTTTATTTGGAGATGTCCATGGGCAACAAGTTGTACGTCGGGAACTTGAGCTATAGCGTCACCGCGTCGCAACTGGAAACGTTGTTCGCCGCGCACGGCACGGTGGTATCCGCTCAGGTTATCAGTGACCGGGACACCGGTCGCAGCAAGGGCTTTGGTTTCGTGGAAATGAGCAGCGACCCGGAGGCTCAGGCGGCCATCGCGGCGCTGCACGGCAAGGATATGGAAGGCCGGGCTTTGACCGTCAACGAGGCCAAGCCTCGCGTGGATCGCCCGCCCGGCGGCGGTGGCGGCGGTGGCCGACGGGGCGGTGGAGGCGGAGGTGGTGGCGGCGGCGGCGGTCGCGGCCGGCCCTGATCTCTGAATCTTCCAAAACAAAAGCGGGGCCGTATCACCGGCCCCGCCTTTCTTCTTGATTGACGCAACGCTTCAATCGGTGCGCCCCAAAGTGTTCCTGTTTATTCCGCCGCGGCCTCCGCCGCCTTCCATCGCTTTGCTGCCAGCGCCGCCAGCGCCTGCACCGCCCCGTCGAGCTTTTCATCCATCTCCGCCGTCGATAAGCTCACCCGCATCGCTTTGCGATTCCATCCCAGCATGTGCTTGTAGTGCAGCGGCGCATCCGCCGCCTCCGCGGCGCCCAGCGATTCGATTTTCAATCGCGTTCCCGTCCCGGCAACAGAGAAGGTATCGGCGGTCGCCGTCTTGGCCAATATCTTCGCCTTTACGGCCTGGCTCAGCACGTCGGGCAGATAAATCCGCAGCATCCCGTCACACGGGTCCTCAAGGGCGAAAACCTGCATTCGATATTTGCCGTCGGCAACGAAGAACCGCCAGGTGTTGTTGCCCGCCGACTGGATGGACAGCGGCGCCAGTTCGCCGAGGATCGCCGCCACCCGGCGCCAAAGCTGTCCGTGAGTCCCGCTGGACTCGGCATCGCAGACGGCCAGATGCTTCTCGATCTTGGTTCGTTCCTTGATTCCCGCCCGATCCAGTACCGGCTCGATCTTTCGTTCCAGCATTGTCATGATTTATTCCGCGTCAGTATCCTGTCGCCGCCCGGTCAACGTAACGCCAGCACGGCGCCTTTTCATTATACACTGAACAGGGGTGGTTCGGATAGGGCAATCCTCGCGATTGCCCCCTGCGGTCCGCATGCACAGCGTTGCCGCGTTCCCGCGTCTGGGCTTGTTGCTGAGGGTCGCGAGGCGTGGTACGAATGCCGGATATTCCCGTATAGGAATCGTCATGTTCTCTGCAACGGCCGATCTTTATGACTTCATCTATTCATTCAAAGATTGCACCAGTGAAGCGGGTCTCGTTTCATCGCATTGCTTCGCGCGCTGATGCGGCAGGGTTTTGCCATGCGCCATGCAGGAACGGACCTCAATCGCACTGGACGAATGAGCGATGGGAGTGTATCCCAAGCATATCCCTACAGAGGCATCATGGCAGTTGGAACCATTGAAAAGGTCAGCAAGGTCGCACGCTGGGGCAAAAGCCAGGGGTTCCGCATTCCACGGGAGGTTGTAGCCCAACTCAAGCTGAAAGAGGGCGAGTCAGTGAACGTGCGCGTCAAGGGCGGCACGATCACAATCCATCGCGCCAAGGCCCGCAGGAAATGGACTGAAAAACAGCTCCTGAAGGGCGTTGCACCGTCGATCTGTGGACCTGACTTAATCCCTGATCGGGCGGGCAAGGAACTGATTTGAGCAAACAGACGTATCATCCCGAACGCGAGCCATCATCCACGCTTGAAGATGACGATTTCCTGATCGATATCATGGAGCGCGTGAGGGCATTTATCGATCCCGATTCCACGCTTTAGATGATCGAACAGTCAAACGACGGGAACGCGCGTAGCGATAAAACGGGGCATAATACCGCGGGCCGGCGAGCAGGGCGACTTGAAGGATGGCGGGGGAACGCTAAGATCAAGGTGGAAATCTCAAGACGGTGGTCGTAGCTCAGTTGGCAGAGCACAAGGTTGTGGTCCTTGGGGTCGCGGGTTCGAGCCCCGTCGACCACCCTTTTATAACTTTGACGGATTGCCCGCCCGGAGCCCCGATCTCATTGCCTTCGCCGAAAGGTCCCTCCACTCGATCATCGACCGGCGCCTTAAGCCCATGATTTTCTTCGGTGAGGTCTCTCACATCACATCACGCCGTTTTGCAATTCATCGAGCGCTGCCAGGGTGAGCGACTTCACCAAGGCGAGGGCGATCTTATCCTGTTTTTGACGATTGATGCCTAATAATATTTTTGCAACTTTTCGGATTCAGAAATTCGTTTCGGTTGCCGATGAGTCGGGCGATGAGCGACAAGTCAGTTTGCCATGGTGGCACGCAGAAAATTGTCGCCGAGTATTTCCAAGAAAGGAGCCGTGTATGGCTCAGATCAACAAGTCAACAGACTCTTCGAGTCTGGCGGAGGTTGTGGACCGGATTCTGGACAAGGGCATCGTGATTGATGCTTTCGCCAAGGTGTCGCTGGTCGGCATCGAGTTGCTCTCGATCGAAGCGCGTGTTGTGATCGCGTCGGTCGAGACCTATCTGAAGTACGCTGAAGCGATCGGTCTTACCGCTTCTGCTGCGACCCCGGCCTAATCACCGGGTCGAGGCGGCAGCGATTGCCGCGGGCGGGGTGGGCTCCTCCAAGTGGAACCCGCCCTGCCCTTTGTCTGCCAAGCTTAACAAGGATTCACGGTCGATTTACTCCAAGGGGTCTGCTCATGTCACAGCCAATGCAAGGATCTAACATAGCTCACCTGGTGCAATGGACTGCCCAGCTCAGGAAGCAAGTCAAAGCGCTGTTGGAGGAACTGGGTGCGGCCTCGCAATCAGCCGGCATGGGGTCGGCCAAGGCTCGGGAAGAACGGCTGGCGGAATTAGGCCGGCAGGTTCGCGTTTGGCGGGCAGCGGTACGGCCGCTGATCGGCGCGATGCGGGCGGCGCGGGGTCAGCGTCGGGTGCAGACATCGGCCAAGCGTGCCGGTGTGCTGAAGGACCTGTCCCGTCGTGCCCGCCGGGTGCGCCAGGAGGCCCGGGAGGCGCTGGAGCGGTTTGACGCCGCCCTGCGAAGTGCCTCAACCGAGGCGCGGTCGATGCGCGGCCGGGAAATCGCGTCAATCAATTCGACGGTTCAATCATTGCGTGCCCAACTGCGGCAGTTCATGGCCGACGTGCGCGACCGGCAGGGCAGGCAGAACGCTGCGGCGCGGGGTCGGAGGGCCGGATTCGTCCAAAACTTGAAGCGTGTGGGGCTGGGCGCCGAGGCCGGTCCAAAGGCGGCCGCCGGCGTCAAGCGCCCGGCGGCGAAGAATCCAAGATGGGCGGCCAAGCGGGCCGCGCCCGCGGCGCCAGCCTCCCGGGCGGCCAATCAGCCGGGCTTCGTGCAGAACATCCTCGGCATGAAGCGGCCGCGGAAGATCGCTTAGCGCCATGGCGCCGTATTCACCGCAGGGCGGTGAAGGGTTGCTTAATTCTACAAAAGAGTCTAATTTAGTCGAGTTGACCAATAACCCCAACCGATAGTCGGAATAAACATGTCCACCGAACTGGTCGA
>JBEKXM010000417.1:0-4476 GCA_049512115.1 Tepidisphaeraceae bacterium
TGGTTGAAGTTCGCCGCCAGGTCGGTGAAGTCGGCGGCGTTCACCAGGCCGTCGTAGTTGAAATCGCCCTGGTCCCAGCCGGTGACGGGTTGGTTGAAGTTCGCCGCCAGAATGGTGAAGTCGGCGGCGTTGACCAGGCCGTCCAGATTGGCGTCGCCCAGCAGCGTGTAGGCCACTTCGATCTGGCCGGAGGACAGGCCGGCGACTTTGTTGTCTTTGCCGTCGGCATAGCCGAGGCCGTAGGACAGGCCGTTGGTCTTGATTTGTGCCGCCGAGGAAATGATGCCGGGGCCGTTCCAGTTGCCGCCGTTGTAGCCGGACTTGATGTACCCGGCGATCGTCGAGAACGGATCGCTGGCGCCGTAGGTGATGATGACGTGATCGTTGTTCACGTCCAGCACGCCAGTGCCGGTGATCGACAGCGACGTGAGGTCGATGGGGCTGGTGATGGCGGGGCCGGAGCCGCCGGAGACGCCGGTGGCCAGCTTCAATGTTCCGGCGCTGATGCTCATGCTGCCGACGCTCAGGGCCGTGCCGATGGTCAGGGTATCGCTGCCGGATTTTGTGAACGCCCCAGTATCGACGATTTTGCCGGTGCCGGTGATGGTGTAATTGCCCAGGCTGTTGTTGACCGTTACCGAGCCGGGGCTGACTGTCGTGTTGAGGGTGACGGCGTAGCTTGCAGCTCCACTATTGTTGTCGTTGAAGGTGACGTTGCTTCCGTCGGTGTAAATATCGGCGTAGATGCCGTTATTCCAGTTGTAGGAAGTCGTATCCCAGGTCACACCATCGCCACCGGCGCTGGCGGGAGTGTTATTCCAGGTAAACGAGGGGGTGGCGACGGTGTAGATTGTGGTTGAGTACGTGGTGCCGGGCGCCGTGGCCGAGTCGTAAGGGGTGGTGGTGTATCCGGTGTAGGTGTACGGGCTGATGTAAGTGGGGGACGATATGCTGGTCGCCGCCGCGCCGGAATCCAACGCATCAGTAGCGCCATCGTCAGTATACGCGGTCCAGACGTCGAAGTTGAACTGCTGGCCAACGCTTAGTCCCAACGACGCAAGATTAACGGTGTCCGTAATGGAAGTTGCTCCGAGGACGGTCTGGAAAAACGCGACATTTCCCGGCACGTCAGTCGCCAGGCCGTTTCCAGCGACCTGCCCCCAGGATCCGCTGGAGGAGGGGCCCGTGAAGGCAAAGACTCGCCCGTCTCCGGTGTCGGGATTAGCGACGGTTCCACCTGTGGTGGCGTTGGTCCAGTTATCAATAAAGAAGTTCTCGCCCGTGCTGATTCCGATGGGGAAATTATCGGGAGTGGGACTGAAAACCGTGGTGCTTCCGGGACTGGCGCCGGGCGAGTTGGTTTCAATTCCAATCAAATATTTTCCGTACGATTGCGTGGTGTCAGTCGTGATGTTGGTGGCATGCCCGCCATCCGCGGTAGCCAGATTGATCTGGAAAAAAATCTGGGTGGCATTGTTGGTGACAACGACGTTGGCGATGTCCATATAACTGTCACCGGCAGGCGGGCCCGCGGTGGGACTACCGCCGGCGTAGTCGCCGGTGGCATCGGTCCAGGTTTGGACCGCCAAAGCCAAGCTCGGCGCACAACATACGGCAGCGCTCACGGCGAGGATGGACTTTTTCGAAAGACGCGATTTCCTCATAGACCCTCCGAAATGGTTTTTGTTTCGTTTCCAACACCAACGAGGCCGCGAATTGCTCGAGTCCAAGCGGCATCGACTGACATAATAGACCAGGAACGGCGCGGAACTATGGATAGTTGCGAATTAATCCTGCGATTTTGCGACAAAGAGGAAAAATAGGAAAAGGTTAGGGGATGGCGGGAGTTTGCGGGGCGGGTTGGGAATCAAGCGCAGCCGATGCCGGGCGCAAGCCGCCAGAGCGGGCCGTGACGCGAATCGCGCCGGCATTACGGGTTGTCTGTATGATCGCCAGGCATAAACCGTTGAATGATTTGCACTGATTTGACTTGAAGCTGTCATGGTCGGTTGGGTCGCCGTTGTCCACGCCGATGATTTGCCCCGGGCCTTGCAGTTCAAAAGCGACGGGATTGGCGGCCGTGGGAACGGTCTGCCCATCGGCATCGACGATTTGAACGGTCAGATGGACGACGTCGCGGCCATCGGCGAGCGGGGCGTTGTTATCGGCGGACAAAGCGATCGCGGCCGGCTCGCCGGTCGTGGCGATTTGCTCGGCGGCGACGACCTTGCCATCGCGGCTTCCAACGGCCTTCAACATGCCCGGCTCGAACGGCACGTCCCACGACAAATGAAGGTCCGAAGTAGTGCGGATGGCCCGGGCTCGCGGGGGATAATTGCCGTAATCTTCCCGCATCCCCTGACGCGGGAATTCGTAGCCCTTGATCCCGAATGATTTGCCGTTGACGAACAGCTCGACGGTATCGCAGTTGGTATAGCACGTCACCGGGATGACCTGCCCCTCGCGGCCGCGCCAGTTCCAGTGAGGAAACAGATGGAGAACGGGCTTGGCGGTCCATTGGCTCTGGTAGAAATAATATCCGTCTTTCGCAAAGCCGCAGGTGTCCAGCACGCCGAAGGGGGCGCTGCGGGTGGGCCAGAAGGCTTCGCCGAGATAATCGATTCCCGTCCACATAAAATCGCCGGAGACATAGTCGTAGGTGCGGACGAATTTCCAAAGCTGCTCGACGTCGATTCGGCGATTGGAGTCGGGAAGGCGGCGGAATCGCCGGCGCGGGGCGGTGCCAGCGATTGCGGGTCGGGTGGCGTCGGGCAGGATGACTTCCGGTTGGGTGGCGGGGTTTTCGTTTGGGTTTTGGAACAAAGCGCGATAATCGCCTCGGATTCCCCCCATCGAAACGCTTTCCGTGCCGATGAATCGGCGCTGCGGGAACAAGCGGCGATCGTCGCTGTAATAGGTGTCGGCGCGGTCGAGCAAGCGGTCCACGTAGTTGTATCCGACGACGTCGAGAAGTGCGGGGAACTCCGCGGGCGCGCCGATGGGCTGGGCGAAGAGTTTGTCGCAGGCGGCCGTCACCGGACGGGTGGGGTCTTCGCGGTGAAAGGTCTCGACCAGCGGCCGCAGCACGTCGGCGCCGGCGGGCAAGACCTGCTCCTGAATCTCATTGCCAGCGCTCCAGAGCACGACGCAGGGGTGATTGCGGTCGCGATGGATGAAATCGACCAGATCGCGTTGGGACCAGTCGTTGAAGAAGCGGTGATATCCGCCGAGGGTTTTGCCGGCGGTCCATTCGTCGAACGCTTCGTCCATGACGAGAAATCCAAGTTGATCGCAGAGGTCGAGGAATTCGGGGGCGGGAGGATTGTGGCTGGTGCGGATGGCGTTGCAGCCCATCTCCTTGAGCAGCCGCAATCGCCGCCGCCAGACGCCTTCGGGCACGGCCGCGCCGACGCTGCCGCCGTCGCCGTGCAGGCAAACGCCGTCGAGCTTCACCTGCCGGCCGTTCAGAAGAAAGCCTCGATCGACGTCGAACTCGATGGATCGCACGCCGATGGGCGTGTCGAGCTGATCGATCGTCTCATCGCCGAGGCGCAGCGTGCTGCGAAGCGTGTACAGATAAGGCGTCACGTCCGACCAGAGATGCGGATGCTCGAGGCGAACCTGCTGGGTGAGCTTGCCGGATTCGCCGGCGTCAAGCTCTCCTTCGCTTCGATCGCTTCTCAGTTCCTTGCCGTCACGATCGAGAAGGGTCGAAATCAGCGCGAATCGAGCGGCCGACTTGCGATTGTTGACGACCAGCGTGGCAATCTGAACGGTGGCGCTTGATTCACTCACCTGCGGAGTGATCGCATAAATCCCCGCGGGCGCGATCGACAGGGGATCGGTCACGCTGAGCCATGTGTGGCGGTAGATGCCCGAGCCGCTGTACCAGCGGGAGTTGGGTTGGACGGAATTATCCACGCGGACGGCCAGAACGTTCGGCTGCTGATTGAAATGCAGGTAGGGGGTGAGATCGTAAGCAAAGCCGACGTATCCGAACGGTCGTTTGCCGAGCCAGTGGCCGTTGATCCAGACGTCGCTGTTCTCGTAGACGCCGTCGAATTCGATTTGGACCTGTCGATTTTGGAAGGCATCGGGAAGGGGAAATGCCTTTCGATACCAGCCGACGCCGGCGGGGAGGTAAGCGCCGCCGCCGCCCGCCGGGGCGGTTTGTTCGAACGACCCGAAGATGCTCCAGTCGTGGGGCAGATCGACCGGCCGCCAGGCCGAGTCGTCGAAGTCGGCGAGTTGGGCGCCGGGCGGATCGCCGAGGAGAAACCGCCAGCCGAAGTCCATGGTGGGGCGCATCCGGGGCAAATCGCCGGCGAGGGCAACGGCGCCGCCCGTGAGCGCGACGGCCAGGATCGGCGCCAGGATGAGCAGGACTTTTAGCATGGCATGACCGCGATCGATCCATTGTGCGTGAACGGACGGCGAAATGCCAAGAATGGCCGGCGGCGCGTCAGACCGCCGCCG
>JBEKXM010000418.1:0-4449 GCA_049512115.1 Tepidisphaeraceae bacterium
TCGGCCGGCGATGTCGCGGCGTTGGACGCCTTCGCCACGGCCAACGGATTGTCCTTACCGACCTCCAGCGTGCCGGAACCGACGTCGACGGGATTGTTGACGCTGGGCGCGGTCGGCGTCCTGGCACGGAGGCGACGTAAGCGAATGGCAGGGGGATTTCAGGCCAACTTCAAATAAAGGGAGTTTTATGAATCGCATGGAACGCCGCGGATTTACATTGGTGGAATTGCTGGTGGTGATCGGGATCATCGCGCTGCTCGTTGGGATTCTCCTGCCGGCGTTGAACAAAGCCCGCCAGGCCGCCGAGCTGACGGCGTGCGCGTCAAACCTTCGCCAGCTCGGTGAGTCCTGCTTCGAATACCAGTCGGAAAACAACGGGTACTTCCCGCCCGCGTGGACATACTGCGTGCGGAAAGCGCCGGCGGGAACGCCCGATCTGACCAATACCCGGTCTCCCAGCCTGTACAGCCTATTGAGCATTCCGGTGGCCAGTTTGGTTCGATGCTGTCCTACCGTGCTGAACGACATGCCCCACACGCAGATCAGCGATCCCACTGCGTATGGTCTGTTTACGTACAAGTACAGCGCGGTAGTTGGCGGAGTCGCGATAGAAAATGTCCCGGCGGCAAACGGTGCGCCTCAGTCCCCGAGCGTTGGATTCCCGTCGCTTGGCCCGGCGCCCCGGGGTTACAATCCATTTAACGACACGGGCAGCGTGTATTGGGCACAGCCGCTCAAGAGGGTTCCGTTCTCTTCCGAGACGATTCTTTTCGGCGATTATCCGCAAGTGCAAACGTTCTGTGTGGCTCCGGCTACCGCAACCTTCAATCCGGCGAGCTATGGCTTTACGCAGCAGGGGAGTGCCAACGCCACCAGCGCAGTTGCGGCGCTTCTCAGTCCTTTTTATACGACGGGTTCCGGAGGGTCCGGGTTTATAAACAGATATACGCCGACCCAAACGCTCCATCAGACGATTGGCGATACCGCTCCCGTGCACTATGCGACAGTTGCAAAGGGGAGCACACTTACGTTTTCCAACAAATCTTCGGCCATGACCGGAGAGATCAACGTCTGTTATTGTGACGGGTCCGTGCGCTCGATCACCGTTACACAGGGCTTGTTTCTCGGCAATGGATACACTACGCCGTGGATCGGCATTAACAATAACGCCACGGGCATCCTCGGAGGTTATACGCAGGCTGGCGGAATCGGTTATTGGGATAGCAGCCGACTCGATCCGAACGTGACGCCGTGAACGACTGATCGCCCTCATAGGTGACCGGCGAGGAATGGGGAAGAGTTTGGGTGGCCAAACCCATTTTCGATGCCGTAAATAGGACCGAAACGATTGATCCAGCGAGCAAAGAATGATGGATACAGCCAATATCCAGCCGCCGATCACTCACCTGTGTCGGACACGGGTTTTTCCTTGTTTCGCCATGTATTACAGGGTATTTTGATACCATTAAATCGCGGTTTTTGGGGCGAAAACAGGGCTTTTCAGGGGATTCATAAGCCCCGGGTCACAGGTTCGAGTCCTGTCGTTGCTATTTCATTTCTGGAAAAAAACTAAAAACTTTTACCGTAAGCATGATTTCTCGACTGTTGACCGGGGGATTTTCGGTCCAATGGTCAACGGCTTACATTTCGCGCATGCTGATGTGAATTCACGACTACTGTTGGAATCAGCTATTGCCGGGGGGACCGTTCCAAGATGACTCCGACACAGGTTACGACACAGGAAGTGAGATGAACGCCAACATTCCGCCCCGATTTCCTTCTCCGCCCCCCACAGAACGACCAGCGGTACAAATCGGTTTAACCAAGATCGCTGCGGACCTAGGAGCGGAAAGACTGGCGCGGCGTCTTGTGTGAAATCCGGGATTTCAAGAACTATATTTGCCGCCACTTTTGTGTGTTCCAAATGGTATGTAGCTTTGCAGCCGTGTTTCGTCTTCCGTCCATGCGCGATAATGTCGCAAACGCGCGTGGCAACGACAACTTACGTAGAATAAACCCTTCATGCTACAAGTGATATCGCTTTGCGAAAGGAATAGCCGACCATTGCGCGCGCGAGGCTTGAACACGCCCGCGAGTTCCAAAACCGCGAGGCGTTCGACTTCGTGGACGCGCTCGTAGGCGACAAGCTCGCGGCGTACGAGACGGCGGGCAGTCTGCGCGGCGGCAATCGCGCGTGAATGATGGCGAGCATTCCCAAGGAATATCGGGCCGGACAACCTGATTAAGTCGTATGTGTTTCTCACCAACACGCACGACGGGAGCCAAGCGCTTCGGATGACTCCCACAACCGTGTGCGGGAGGCTTGTCGGAACACGCTGAATCTACCGATGCGCGAGTCGGGCATGGACGGATTGACGATTTCCCACCATCCCCGGCATGAGAGCCGGATTCAGGTTATACTGTCTTTGGCACTCATCGGCCCAACTTTGAACGCGCAGCCAGCCACTTATGCGACTCCCAAGTTCGCACGGGCCGTAGAAACCTGCAGAGAATTCATCATCTCATTGAAATGTTCGCCCGCGCCGCGATCGAAGCGGAAAGACAAATTGAAACCCGGCGTCACCCATACCTCCGCGAAGCCCAATTCCGCCAGAGCCGCCAGAAAACGGAAGGCCGTGACAGACACTCGCAAAACGCGGACTTTCATCTTCTGCCTCCATGTTTCTTCAGCGCCTTGGCCGCGACGTGCTTACCCAGTGCGGCATCGACGATGTCGTCCGATTCTAGGGCCGGGGTAGTTGGTGTCGTCTGTGTTGAAGCGGTCGAAGCGAAGGCCGGGACGGCCGCGCTGACGGCGGCGGCGGGAAGCGAAATCCCCTGGTTGAAGTTCGCGGCCAGGTCGGTGAAGTCGGCGGCGTTGACCAGGCCGTCGTAGTTGAAATCGCCCTGGTCCCAGCCGGTGACCGGCTGGTTGAAGTTCGCTGCCAGGATGGTGAAGTCGGCGGCGTTCACCAGGCCGTCCAGATTGGCATCGCCCAGCAACGTGTACTTCACCTCGATTTGGCCGGAGGACAGGGCGGAGACAACGCCGTCTTTGCCGTCGGCGTAGCCGAGGGCGTAGAGAAGGCCGTTGGTGGGGGTTTGTGCCGCGGAGGAAATGATGCCCGTGCCGTTCCATCCGCCGAGGTTGTAGCCGGACTTGATATACCCGGCGATGACGCCGATGGGATCGGTTCCGCCGTAGTTCAGGATCATGGTGTTGTTGGCCAGGTCGAGGGTTGAGCCGGAGGCGAGGGACAGGGCGGTGAGAATCAGTTGCGATTCGCTGCCGGTGGCGGTGGGCAGGACGGCGCTGGCGCCGGCGGCGACGTTGAGCGTGCCCAGGGTGATCGCGGCGGCGCTGGCGAAATTCAATGTGCCGCTGTTCACGTTCAGGTTTGTGGTGGCGTTGCCGGTGAAAGTGAACGGGGTTGCCAACGGCCCGTTGAAATTCAGGACATTGTTGGTTGCCGAGCCGTTGACGGCGATGGCGGCGACGCCGCTGAAGGAGACTTGCACGCCGTCTTCGAAGACGGTGACGTTGCCGCCGGAGGCTGCGATGGCGATGGGGGCGACGTTGTTGAGATTGATGGTCAGCGTCGATCCCGATTGGCTGGCGAAGACGGGCAGCACCGTGACGGGCACGGAATTGGTGGTGAACAATCCGCCGGAATCGGTGATGGTGACGGTGAAATTGTAATTGCCGGCTTGCGTGAAATTGGCGGTGATGTTGTTGGCGGCATTGGTGCCATTGGCGTTGCCGGTGTAGGTGACGGCGGCCGGGCCGGTAGAACCCCATGAGTAGGTGAGATTCGAGGCCCCGCCATCATCGACGGCTAGCACGCTGAGATTGCTGGATGATCCGGTGACGACGACTGTGGGACTTGCCGCGGCGCCGGCGGAGGTGGCGACCAGAGGCGGCTGGTTGACGGTGGTGATGGTGGTGGTTCCGCTGATGCTGCCGCTGGCGGCTTTGACGGTTGCGGAGCCGCTGGCCGGGGAGGTGTAAATCCCCGTCGAGGAGTTGACCGACCCGCCTCCGCTTGCGAGCGACCACGTGAAAGACGGCTGCGTCGCCATCGCCAGGCCGAATTGGTCCAGCGCGATGGCCGAGAACTGCTGCGTGGAGTTGGGCCCGATGCTGGAGGCGGCAGGAGTGACGGCGATGCTGGTGAGAGTTTGATTAACGGTAACGTTCACCAGGCTGGTGACACTCAACCCACCGGTGTCGGTAATTGTGACCTGCAGAACATAAGTACCGGCGTGGGTGAACGTGACGACCGTGCTGCTGGCGGCGTTGGTGCCATTGGTGCTGAAGTTCACACCTGCCGGCGCGAGATTAGCAAGGGACCAGGTGTAGGTGAGATTGGATGCGCCCCCGTCATCGGCACCGAGCACGGAAAGGTTGGCGGTTGTGCCGGTCACGGTTGAGGGGGATGCGGCAGCGGC
>JBEKXM010000419.1:0-4445 GCA_049512115.1 Tepidisphaeraceae bacterium
ACGTTCGCACCGCTTGCCATAGATCGGCGTGAAAGAAGATCGCGAAATTCAACGCCCCCGCGGCCACCTCGGCCTTGGCGTCCCATCCGCCGCCGAAGAAGGCTATGAGATATCCGATCCAGGCGGCCAGGCCCAGCCATTTTATTTTGACCGGCAAGATGAGAAAAAGCAGGATTGGAAATTCGGGGTAGAGCCAGGCGAAGGCCAGGAAGACGGACGTCATCAGGTAGGAATTGGTCACCACCGCGTCGGGGATCAGTGCGGCCAGGATCGTGCCGAGGTAGCCGATCAAAATATACAGGTTGTAACGGAACGTTCCCCATTGCGCTTCCAGCGTGGTGCCGATGAGGTAATAGAGATACAGGAAAAACAGGATGAAAATGAGGAACGAGCGATTGGTTGACGGCGGCATGAACAGGACCGTCAGGAGTCGCCACCATTCACCGTCCAGCAGGCGATCATGACTGAGAACCAGCTTCCCGATGAAGTCGGGGTAAACCAACGACATGACGAAAGTGAAGCACTGAAGCGCGATCAGATACAGCGTCAGATTGGGAATGGCGTAATCGCCGAATTTCCGTTCCAGCCGGTTGAGCAACTTCATGGCCGGCTCATGGTCAGTACGGAATCGAGCGTGTCAAGAATCAAGTCGGCATGTCGTTGGGTGGCGCCTTGCTGGGCCTTGACGACGTCCCGGGCGCGATGGCCGATGCCCGCGGCGCGGGCCGGATCGGACAACAGATTCTCGATGGACTGCCCAAGTTCCTGGGGGGTCTGCACGACGATGATCGCATCGGCTTGCCGGAAACAATTCATCGCCTCGGCGAAGTTGGCGGTGTAAGGTCCGACGACCACGGGCTTGGCCAGTGCGGCCGGCTCGATCATGTCGCTGCCGTGCTGGCGGTAGCCCAGATCGACCAGGGTTCGCCCGACGAAGACCACGCTGGCCAGGGCGTAGAATTTCCGCAAGTCGCCGATGGTGTCGCCGAGGATGACGGCCGGCAGTGCGGCCGCGGGCGGGATTTCCCCCGGGCGCGAGCGGCGAACGACCGGAAATCCACCGGCGGCGATCATTTGGGCCACTTCATCGAACCGCTCGGGTTTGCGCGGAACGATCACCAGCCGCAGATCAGCAAAGCGGTTGAGTAGGCCGCGATAAATCGGGAGGATGATCTCCTCCTCGCCCGGTCCGGTGGAGCCGCAGACCCAGATGCGGTGTTTACCCGGCGAAAGGCCGACGGCGGCGGCCAGTTCGTCCTGGCCGGGCAATCGGTCGGCAATCGGAGCATTGTCGAATTTCATGGTGCCGGTGACGCTGATGCGATTTTGACGCACGCCCAGCTCGGCGAATCGCTGGGCGTAGGTTGGGTCCTGCGCCGCCACGTGATGGAGGCGGGCGAACATCGACCCGACCAACCGCTGAGCGAGCCGATAGCGGCGAAAGCTGCCGGGAGTGATCCGGCCATTGATGAGGATCACCGGCACGTTGCGTTGGGCGCATCGGCGGATGAAATTGGGCCAGACCTCAAGCTCGAGCAGCGCCACCAGCGATGGCCGGAGCGTGATCAGCAGCCGATCGACCGCCGAAGTGAAATCCAGTGGATAGCGCACGAGGGTGACATCGCCCGCCGAGCTGTAAAGCTCCTGTCCGCGGGCGAAGCCCGTGTCGGTGGTGACCGAGACGATGAAGCTGATTCCCGGCCGGCGGGCGCGGAGCAGATCGATCAGGGATCGCGTGGCGTTGATTTCACCAAGGCTGACGGCATGGACCATAATGGCGGGTTTGGACAGATCGCGCCCCGGGACCTGGCCCATTCGCTGGGCGAATGCGCGGAGCACCTTTCGCCGGGCGGCGGGGTGCGCCAGCCAGAACGGCGAGGAAAGGCCCACGCCCAGGCCGTATGCGATGTCGTATTGATTGATCATCTCAAGACGTCTGATATAGCTGATGCTCGCCGATATATCGACAGACGGCGGGGGGGCAGAGGTAGTCGATTGGCAATCCCGCGCTCACCCGGCGTCGGATTTCGGTGCCGCTGATGTCGATCTGCGGGACTTGGACAACGTATTTCCGCAGGGCTTGAAACGCGGGGGGGAGCGTTGACCAGGCGAAATCCGTTCCCGGCCGGGCCATGATGATGAATCGGACTTCCCCCAGGAGTGCCTCGGCCTGGTGCCATCTGGGCAACGTGTTAAGCATGTCGGCCCCGATGAGCCAGTCCACATCGCTCCAGCCGTCCTGTCTGAGCTGGCGTGCGGTGTCGAGGGTGTAGCTGGGCCCGGATCGGCGGACTTCGCGGTCGTCCAAATCAAAACCGGGGACGCCGGCAATGGCCAGGCGGCACATTTCCAGGCGATGCTGCGGCGAGGCCAATCCGGCTTCGTCGGGCTTATGAGCGGGCAGGCCCGTTGGAAACACGACCACGGTTTTAGCCCCGACCGCCTCGGCGGCGGCGCGGGCGCAAACCAAGTGCCCGTGGTGAATTGGATTGAACGTCCCGCCAAAACAGATTTTTTCCCGCATCGAATCGGGCCTTTGTGGATGATTCTGGCAGATGAAGATAACTCCCCTGCCAAAAAGTGACCAATGGAAGAATGGGCGGCGCGAGTCGGTATAGGTGTCCACCTGAGCCTGATTGGTCGTCGGCCCAGGGGGCAGGATTATGTTAGTGCCTTGTGCTTAATTACTTAGGAATCGAACATAACGCCGGTAGGCAGCGTAGGGATTTTTGCTGCGGAATCGACTGAATAATTTTATACTGATGTGAACGCGGTTTGCTCTCAGGGAAGTGGGCGGGTTGGACAACGGGCAGAACAGGAGGCCATGATGGCCACGATGGTGAAAGGTAGAAAGCAGGAGCGTCGCAGCGTCCCGATTCCGCGCCAGATGCGGGAGCGGGTTGTGCGCCTGCTGGAAGAGAACTACAGCTTCATGGACAGCCCCACGTTCCGCCATAAACGGGTAGAAGATGAACTGTTCACGGAAGATGCCCAGCGAGAGCTGCCGCTGACCAGTTGGTATCAGCCCACGCGCGATGACTTGGGCGGTCCGGCCGGCGCCTCGCCGCCGCAATTGATGAAAGCGCCTGAAGAGCGGATGATGTTTCTGCGCTTCAACTACTGCAAGAAACGGCTGGTGGCGTTGCAGAAGCAAATCCGCGCCCAGGATCTGACGCTGAGCCTGGCACGGGAGTTCCTGGACTGGCATCGGAAATTCGAGCACTTCCGGGAATACCTGGTTCGCACGAACCTGGCCCTGGTGCTGGCGATGGCCAAGCGCACCCGGCTCGGAGACGTGGACTTCGCCGAAGTGGTCAGCGAGGGGAACATGGCCTTGCTTCGAGCGGTGGACAAGTTCTCCGCCGACCGCGGATTCAAATTCAGCACCTACGCCTGCCGGGCCATCCTCAAGGCCTTCAGCCGCACGGCGATGAAGGCCTCCAAGCATCGCACGCGATTCCCCGTTGAGTTTGAGCCGGAAATGGAACAGAGCGACTGGGCCGACCGCCGGCGCGACCAGATCGAAGATGATTGCATCGACGAACTGAAGGCGATCGTGGACCGCAACCTGGCTGACTTGTCCAGCGTCGAGCAGACGGTGATTCGCCGCCGGTTCAACTGGCAGCAGGCCGAGGAGTCGCCGATGACGCTGGAAGAGGTCGGCAAGATCATCGGAGTCACCAAGGAACGCGTGCGGCAGATTCAGAACAAGGCGCTGGCGAAAATCCGTTCGGTGATGGAGGATGGCGTCCTGCGGGTCAATCCCCGCTCGGAAGCGGAGGCGAAGCCTACCGCGACGGAGGCGAAGCCTACCGCGGCGGAGGCGAAGCCTACCGCGGATGAGTCCAAGGCGATCGCCGAGGCGCGATCGGCGCCCGTCGTCCCCGAATCCGCGGACCCGGTGGTTGCGACCGGTAATTGATTTTAAGCCGCGTGCGGCAGGTATCGCAGCAAGGATGTCGGCAACTGCTTGATGCCGCGCCGCACCGCTTTGCGGACCGCGTAGCGCATCGACAGTTCCACGCGGCGGTGGACTTTGGGGTCGGGTTCGACCCGGTGCCGCCGCATTTCGTTCAACGCCCACGTCCAGACGTGAAATTCCTCTTCACATCGCCGCCGGTACTTCTGAAAACCGATGACGTGATGGCCTACCTCGTGCAGGAAAATCGCCAGGCTGATCGGCGTCCTTGGCCGGGGGCATTCGATCCAGTTGACGGCGCGTCCGTCGTGATAGTAGACGCGCCAGGCCTTGCCGCTCATGCTGCCGCGCCATCGCCGGATGCGCACGTCGTATCTCCGCTTCATCTCCTCAACAATGTCCGTGAAGTCCGCCATGAGTCTCCCAGTTTGGCGAGGCAGACTTTGCCTGCGCCGATGCCGGGTGCTATCGACATAAATCGTTCCACGGATTGACTCGCCGAGGCCGGCCTCCGCCATGGAGGCAA
>JBEKXM010000420.1:0-4442 GCA_049512115.1 Tepidisphaeraceae bacterium
TCACGTCCCTGTCGATCACCGGCAGCGGCGTGCTGGACGTGAACAACAACCACATCATCATCACCTACGGCGCCAGCGATCCGTTCTCGACCATCGCCGGGTACATCAAGTCCGGCTACAACGGCGGCGGGTGGAACGGCCCGGGGATCATTTCCTCGGCGGCACAAATCAAGACCAATGGCCTGTCCTACGGCCTCGGCTACGCCGACGGCAAAGACGGCAAAGTCTCCGGCCTGGTCTCCGGCCAGATCGAAGTGGCCTACACGCTGCTGGGCGACGCCAACCTGGACGGCCTGGTCAACGCCGCCGACTTCACCATTCTGGCGGCGAACTTCAACCAGCCGGTCACCGGCTGGGACCTGGGCGATTTCAACTACGACGGCCTGGTGAACGCCGCCGACTTCACGGACCTGGCGGCGAACTTCAACCAGAGCGTGAGCGGCGCGGCCACGGCCGGCGACGTCGCGGCCTTGGACGCCTTCGCCGCGGCCAACGGATTGCTGGCGGACGTTCCGGAGCCGGCGACGACGGGATTGCTCGCCATGGGCGCCATCGGCATGTTGGCACGCCGTCGGCGTCGTTCAACGTGATTTAACAGCTTTACACTTACGCCAGACGAATCAGCCCCGCCCCATCCGGCGGGGCTGATCGTTTAATCGGTAACGAATCAGAATTGCGCAGCCACCAGCACGCCATCCCAATCCAAGAACGAATGAAATTTTTGTATCACGTTACAGCAATCGGTTTCCCAACAATCCGCTCATAAGTGATTATTTTACATAATCTTGTACGAAGTCGGTGTGATTCTCGTCGAAAAGCGCTGTCGCGTCCCAATTTTTTGTTTGACATTCCGACAATTGAGGGTAGATTTGCGTCTGTGCGGCAAACGGTTGTTGCACTATGATCCGAGCGAAAAAGATCGGATAGTCGAAACAAATCTACGGGTTCCGTGCCCGGCCGGCAGGTAAACACGGAGGAGGCAGAAATGTTCAGGAAAATGGTTAATATGAGCGGTCGCGTGAAGATGATGCTTGGCGTGGCTGCGGGCTTGTCGCTGTTAGGCGGCAGCAAGGGCATGGCTCAGACCACGCCTCTGTTTACGACCGTTGATGATTTTGCGGGCTGGACCATCTCCGGGGACAATTGGGGTGGCCAAGTAACTTCCGTCGAGCCAACCACAGCGTGGGATGCTGACGGTTCTACGACCGACGGCGCCGTGAACAATTTTGCTCCCGGCACCGCAGGCTCATTGGAGATAGACGTCAACGGTAACGAGTTTGGCTGGGATGGCCAAGTCGACTCCCCGAACATGCTTTACAACGCTGCGTTCCTGAGCGCCTTCGATCCCGGCGCCACGGGGGCCGGGGAGACCGTGGCTTTCAGCGGCACCATGCAGGTCGTCTGGTCCGTGCAGTGGACCGGCCCCGACAATTATTACCAGCTAGGCATGGGTCTTGAGTATCCGGGCGACAGCTATTGGGGCCAAGTTTGGTCGACCAGTCACGTTTACGACGGCATAGTTAATGGCTTGCCGACGTACACCGACGAGATTCCGTACACGATAAACGCTGCTACTGGTGGCGGAGGCCTTACCCTTACGCCGTGGATGAACGCGGGCGTCTATGGATCAGGAATTGCCGGTGTCGACGACACGATGACCGCACCGATGTACATTGACAGCATTTCCGTTCCGACTTCACAGATCCCACCGGTGCCCGAACCCGCCACGCTGGGCGTGCTTGGCCTCGGGCTGACAATGCTGACGCTCCGTCGGCGTCGTCAGGCTTGATGTTAGAGGTTGGATCGAGAGTTTCGACATCCTATTGCGAATTAGCGGGCGAGTCGGATAATGACTCGCCCGCATTCATTGTCGGAAAAAGGCACGGTCAATGAAATTCAGTCATGGAGTCTGGAAGTGGGCCGAGGGGATCGCGCCGACCTGTGTTACCAGGGTCACGGAATACAAATTAGACCGTAATTCGCTCTGGGTGGCGGCCGTCGATCGCAATGGACCCGATCCATCCAACCGATTCGAAGGTCTCGTCCTGCAACTGAACGTCACTTCTCCCATGGCGGACGTGATCCGAGTGCGCATTGTGCATCATCGGGTGAACGCCGGCGCAGCCGTAAAACCACCGCTGGATTATTCGCTGTCGGCCTCGCACGTGAAGATCGAGGATTTGCCCGATGAGTTGACCTTCACCAGCGGCCGATTGACGCTCCGGATCTGCAAGAGCAAATGGTCGATGCAGTTCGAAGACGGCTCGACGATCATTACCGGAGGCGCGTGGGCCAGCCTCGGACAGATGAGCGACCTGGCCGGCGGCCGCTGGCTTATGCAGCGACTGCGAATGGGCGTGGGGGAATGCCTCTACGGCCTGGGCGAGCGGTTTGGCCCGATTGCCAAGAACGGCCAGAGCATTTCCATCTGGAACGAAGACGGAGGCACGGGAAGCGAGCTGGCGTACAAGAACATTCCGTTCTTCATTTCCAACCGTGGCTATGGCCTGCTGGTCAATTCAACTGGCCGGGTGGATTTCGAGATCGGCACGGAACGGGTATCGCAAGTGCAGTTCAGCGTCGCCGAGGAAGAGCTTGATTTCTATCTCTTCCGCGGGCCGGGTCCCAAGCAGGTCCTGGAGAAATACACGCGGCTGAGCGGGCGCCCCGCCCTGCCGCCGGCGTGGTCGTTCGGGCTTTGGCTCAGCACGTCTTTCACAACCCATTACGACGAGAAGACCGTCAATGAATTCGTCGACGGCATGGCCAAGCGCGGCATCCCGCTGAGCGTGTTCCATTTCGACTGTTTCTGGATGAAGGAACGACACTGGTGCGATTTCGAGTGGGATGCGGAGGCGTTTCCCGATCCGGCCGGCATGCTTCGCCGGCTCAAGAGCAAGGGATTGAAGGTTTGTGTTTGGATCAACCCGTACATCTCGCAGCTTTCCAAACTGTTCGGCGAGGGGGCTGAGAGCGGTTATTTTTTGAAAACGCCCGATGGCCGCGTCTTTCAGCGCGACGCATGGCAACCCGGCATGGCGCTGGTGGATTTCACGAATCCCCAGGCGGTGGAATGGTATTGCGGAAAACTTCGCGGACTTCTGGAAATGGGCGTTGACTGCTTCAAGACCGATTTCGGGGAATGGATTCCCGAAAACGTGGTTTATCACGACGGGTCGAACCCCGCGTTGATGCACAACCATTACAGTTACCTCTACAACAAGGCGGCATTCGAGTTGCTGGAGAACTTCCACGGCAAGGGCAACGCCATTGTGTTCGCGCGCTCGGCTTCCATTGGATGCCAAAAGTTCCCCGTCCACTGGGGGGGAGATTGCGACGCGACGTGGGAATCGATGGCCGAGGACCTGCGAGGCGGCCTGAGCTTCTGCGCTTCCGGAGCGGCATTCTGGAGTCACGACATCGGCGGATTTTCCGGCACCGCCAATGCCGCGCTGTACAAGCGCTGGGTGGCGTTCGGGCTTTTATCGACGCATAGCCGGCTGCATGGAAGCTCCTCTTACCGCGTCCCCTGGCTTTTTGACGAAGAATCAGTCGCGGTCATGCGGCACTTTACCCGATTGAAGAACAGGCTGTTCCCATATATTTACTCGGCGTCGCATGATGCCCACAACCACGGCTGGCCCGTCATGCGGGCAATGGTATTGGAATTTCCGGATGATCCGGCATGCGCGCACCTGGATCGGCAATACATGCTCGGCTCGTCATTGCTTGTCGCGCCGGTGTTCCGTCCGGATAACGTCGCCGAATATTACGTGCCGGAGGGTCGCTGGACAAACTTTTTCTCCGGCGAGGTCATCGAGGGCGGCAGGTGGCGGCGCGAATCGATCGACTTCATGGACGTGCCTTTGCTGGTGCGAGAAAATACCGTTCTTCCCTTCGGCGGGGACGAGGAAAAACCGGGCTGGAAGCTGAATGATGAGTTGACCCTGCAATTGTTCCAGATCGCCGATGGCGCTGACGTTTCAGTTTCGGTGGCGGCCAGCGACGGCCCGCATCCGGTTGTGTTCCGATGCCGGCGCGCTGGCGGGAAATTCGTGCTGAGTTCCGACGGTCGCGCCAAAGACGTCAAGGTGCTGTTGGCGCCGCGCCGCCTGGTTGGCGAAATCAGCAACGGAAAACCGAGCGGCTCCGCTGGAGAAACTCCCCTGATCGGCTGGACCGACACGGCCAAGCCGCTGACATTTTCGCTGAAGGATTGACCAAGATCGCGAATTGCCCCCCCCTCTAAATCTCTCCCTACGCTCGATCACGGCAAACGCTTTCTGTACCACAAATTCGCGAATTCTGTTAGAATCATCCTTCGGCCATCATGGCCGTAAACGGAGATCAAATGAGGACAAAATTCAGATTCTGGTGCGTGACGATTTTGCTTATGGCGACGTCCGTGCAGGCGGCGCAGCAATCTTACATCTGGCGAAGCG
>JBEKXM010000421.1:0-4416 GCA_049512115.1 Tepidisphaeraceae bacterium
GGGGTTCGATCTGGGTCAGCACGTCAAAGTGGGAATGTTCTGTACGGCCGGCGGCGACGACAAGGCGGCGAAGCATCCTTACATCGTGCAGGAGTGCTCGCTTCTGTTGCTGAACAAGACCGACCTGCTGCCGCACCTGCCGTTCAACCTGCAACTCTTTCGCGACGACATCAGCCGGCTTAACCCCGCCGTCCAGTTGCTTGAACTGTCGGCATTCACGGGGGCGGGTATGGAACTCTGGCTTGCCTGGCTGGAAGAACAGCGGGCGAAAAATCAACGCGATTCGCAATCAAAATCCAAGGCCGCGTGGCCCCAACCGCCGGAACGTCAACCGGTGAGTAGCGATCGATGACAATGAACCATAAGGAGAACATGTCATGCATTCAAAATCATTCCGTGCTGTCGTGATGGCAGCCGCGGTTGTTCTGGCGGTCCAGGTTGCACAGGCTCATCCCGGCCACGGCGCGGGCAGCGGCCTGTCGGCGGGGCTGGCGCATCCATTCTCCGGCATCGACCACATCATGGCCATGCTCGCCGTTGGCATGTTGGCCACGCAGATCGGCGGAAGGATGCTCTGGGGCCTGCCGGCGACATTCGTCGCGCTGATGGTCGGCGGGGGCCTCATGAACTTCGCCGGCGTGCGCGTCCCCTGGGTCGAACAGGGAATCATGGCTTCCGTTCTCATTCTCGGGCTGATGGTCGCCGCCGCCGGCCGGTTCCCCACGTCCGCTTCCCTGTCGTTGGTCGGTTTCTTCGCAATCTTTCACGGTTTCGCCCATGCGGCTGAAATGCACAAGGGCACTTCCGCCTTGGGATACGCCTTTGGCTTCATTGTCGCCACGGCGACGATGCACGCGATCGGGATTGCGCTGGGCCTCGCCGCCGGGAAGCTGGCGTCGAAACAACTCATCCGCCTCGGCGGCGCTGCCGTCGCCGTGTGCGGGCTGCTTCTGTTCATGCACGTGATCGTGGCATAGAGGAGAGACCCGATCACCGCTTCCGCTACGGCGACTCGGCGCTACAACTCCAGGTCCGCAAATGGAGGAACCCGCGATTCCGCCGCCCCATCGGTCCATCGGCCGCCGAGCCAGTTCGTCTCTAGCCATTGCAGCCAGAGATCGATTCCATTCCGTCGCAGAACGGATGCCTGGATTACCGGCAGGTCCGCCCTGATTTTCTTGACGTGATCGAGAAACGCGGGCAGGTCGAACTTCGTCGTCGGCAGCAAGTCAACCATCGTCAGCAACACGAGGTCGGCGGCGGCAATCAGATGCGGAAATGAATTTGGCTGGTCGGGTCCGTCGGCGACGCTGAAAACGCTCACGCACAGGTCCTGCCCATGGTTGCGTTGGGAAAGGTTTTGCATGTCGCCGCTACCTTCGATCAGGAGTAATTCGATCTGATCCAGGTCGAGCATGGAAACGGCCTTGTGAACGCCCGGGGCGTCCAATTCGCCGCCGGGAAGCGGCAAGGCGCAAATGCCGTGACGGCCCAGGCGCGTCGACTTTTGCCCCGCCGCGGGACTGCCCACCAGTACGCCCACCCGCGCGTGGCGCGCGAGCCGGCTCCCCGTCCGTTCAAGTAATGCCGTTTTGCCCGATCTCGGCGGACCGACCAGGCTGATGGTTTTGATTCCCCGGCGACGGAGCATCGCGCGGGTGGAGCCGGCGATTTGGTCGTTCACGACAAATTCCTCTTCCGGTCCGGACGTTTTCATGGGCGCTGCCTTTCCGCTGGACGTGCTCCCCGGCCTCCCGTCTTAATCCGAGCCCGAGCGCTGCTGTGGGATGTATGGGCATTCGGCCTGCGCCTGCAGAGGCGAAGCCTGCTGCTGACCAAGGGTTTCCTCGGCTTCATGTCGTCTTGCAGCACTGGAGTGATTGGCTTGTGGCTTGGATCGCATTCTCGGCGCGACGGCAATCGGACCGGCGGAAATGTGCAACACCAGCGGCTTGACCAAGCTGCTGTAGTCCGAGTATTTCATGCGAATCACTTCTGTATGAGTCCCCGCGTTGAATGCGATCAATTCCTGCAGCGCCAACTTCAGGTCCACCAGTGTCCTCAGGCCGAAGAGGTTTCCAAATGGCGGAGCCGTACCAAGCTGACAATCGGTGAAGACGTTGACGAATTCCGATTCATCGGCGAGGCGCACCTTGCTCGCGCCCGACTGGCTTCGCAGGGAATCCAGGTCCAGGGCTCTGGTTGCCGGTACTACTGCCATGGCCAATTGATCGTCGATCCACACGATCACGGTCTTGGCCATGTAGGTGCCGGGAACATGGGATGCTTCGGCCACTTCCTGCGCCGTGTACGCGCGGGGGTGCCTTGCGATGGAATACGGCATGCCGCTGCCCGCGAGAAAATCGCAAATTCGACGGATGGCCATAGAGTCTCCTCCACAATAATGGGCTCATCTAAATTATCGGCGCCAGTTCGGATACCGGCCATAAGGTCGATTCCCGATTTGGCCCTTAGGGCTTTCCCCTACGGTTTGGGGATGGGGCACGACGCTCTGATAGCCGACTGTGGTCAGGCCACCACACCTCATTTGTGGCCGGCGTGTGAATAGGTATCCGCCGACGCCGAATTCGGCGTTTTTCGACCATCCCATGACTCATGATCCTGCGAGACCGGCGACCGTTGCTCCTGAGAGTGGCTGCGGATGCGCATGCCGTAGAAGGAGCGGTAGACGAAGCAGAGGGCGATGAAGAAGAAAATCGCGGCCAGGGCGTATTTGATGGGGCCCTCGACGGTCACGGCTAGTTCGACGGCCAAGAGGCCGAAAAGAGTCGTGAACTTGATGATCGGATTCATGGCGACGGAGGAGGTGTCCTTGAAGGGATCGCCGACGGTATCGCCGACGACGGTGGCGGCGTGGAGGGGGGTGCCCTTCTCGCGGAGTTCGACCTCGACGACTTTCTTGGCGTTGTCCCAGGCGCCGCCGCCGTTGGCCATGAAGATGGCCTGGAAGAGTCCGAAGGTGGAGATGGAGATGAGGAAGCCGATGAAGAAGAAGGGTTCGACGCAGGCGAAGGCCAGGGTGATGAAGAAGACGGTGAGGAAGATGTTGAACATTCCGGCCTGGGCGTAGCGGGTGCAGATTTCGACGACGCGCATGGAGTCCTGGGTAGAGGCCTTGGCGTCGCCTTCGAGGTGGATGTTGCGTTTGATGAATTCGACGGCGCGGTAAGCGCCGGTGACGACGGCCTGCATGCTGGCGCCGGTGAACCAGTAGATGACGGCGCCGCCGCAGATCAGGCCGAGCAGGAACGGGGCGTGGAGGATGGAGAGATTGGCGATGGCGGCGGTGTCGCTCAGACCCTTGGTCAGGAGCATGATGATGGAGAAGATGAGGGTGGTGGCGCCGACGACGGCGGTGCCGATGAGGACGGGCTTGGCGGTGGCCTTGAAGGTGTTGCCGGCTCCGTCATTGGCTTCCAGGAGGAGCTTGGAACGTTCGAAATTGACGTCGATGCCGTAGTCGCGTTTGAGTTCGCTTTTGATGTTGGGGAGGGTTTCGATGAGGCTGAGTTCGTAGATGCTCTGGGCGTTGTCGGTGACGGGTCCGTAGCTGTCGACGGCGATGGTGACGGGTCCCATGCCGAGGAAGCCGAAGGCGACCAGACCGAAGGCGAAGACGGCGACGGCGGCGGCGGCGCCGGGGTTGAGCAGGGACTCGACGCCGGTGGCGGCGCCGCCGATGCAGGCGACGCCATAGGCGATGGCCATGAGTCCGGCGATGACCAGTCCGAGCCAGAAGGCGGAGAAATCACCGGCGACCAAGCCGCTGAGGACGTTGAGGGAAGCGCCGCCCTCGCGGGTGGCATCGACGATCTCGCGGACGTGGCGGCTGTTGGTGCTGGTGAAGACCTTGACGAATTCGGGGATCAGGGCCCCGGCGGCGGTGCCGCAGGTGATGATCGAGGAGAGCTTCCACCAGAGCTGGCCGTGGCCCAGATCGGGGATGAGAAGATACGAGAAGAGGTAAGTGGTGGCGATGGAAATCAAGCTGGTGAGGAAGATGAGCATGGTGAGGGGGTGCTCGAAATCCATTTCATCGGCATGGAGATATTTGGCGCGGGCGATGAACTCGTTAAGCAGGTAGGAAACGCCGCTGGTGAGGAGCATCACCAGGCGCATGGCGAAAATCCAGACGAGGAGCTGGGACTGGATGGCGGCGGGGCAGGCGAGGAGGATGAAGGTGATGAGAGCGACGCCGGTGACGCCGTAGGTTTCGAAACCGTCGGCGGTGGGACCGCAACTGTCGCCGGCGTTGTCGCCGGTGCAGTCGGCGATGACGCCGGGGTTGCGGGCGTCGTCTTCCTTGACGTTGAAGACGATCTTCATGAGGTCGGCGCCGATGTCGGCGATCTTGGTGAAGATTCCACCGGCGACGCGGAGGGCGGCGGCGCCGAG
>JBEKXM010000422.1:0-4413 GCA_049512115.1 Tepidisphaeraceae bacterium
TTGCATTCAATTTCGAATTAATGCAACGCTCAACACTCAACACTCAACGCTCAACTTTCAAGGAAATGCCAAAAAACCAGGGATTAGCCGTTGTTTGTTTTACTTCAGCGTCGCTCCTTGCATTGCCCGACCGGCCCAGGCCTTTTGTCTCGACCCCGGACTTCGTAAAATACCCTCTGCCCATACAAAGGATCGATATGCATATCCCCTCGGCTCTTGCGGATGACTCGGGAGGCATTGGCCCGGGCCTGATCATTGTCGCCATCATCGTCATCATTTTCTGCCTGGTGGTGGCGGTCTTCATCGCCAACTTCATCGGCCTGTACATCCGGGCGTATTTCAGCGGCGCGAAGGTCAGCTTCTTCGAGCTGTTTGGAATGCGCATGCGGAAGGTCAACGCTCCGACCATCGTGATCGGCCGCATTCAGGCCACCCAGGCCGGACTTCAGGTCAGCCAGCGAGAGATGGAAAGCCACCTGCTCGCCGGCGGCGACGTGCCGCGCGTCATCAACGCCATGATCGCCGCCAGCAAGGCCGGCATTGAGCTTCCCTGGCGAACCGCCACCGCCATCGACCTGGCCGGACGCGACATCCTCGAAGCCGTCCAGACCAGCGTCAATCCCAAGGTCATCGACGTGCCCAATCCCCAGTTCGGTCAGCCCACCATTGACGGGGTTTCCAAGGATGGAATTCAACTCAAGGTCAAAGCCCGCGTGACGGTGCGCACCAACATCAAGAGCCTGGTCGGCGGAGCGACCGAGGAGACGGTCGTCGCCCGCGTCGGCGAGGGGATCGTCAACGCCATCGGCTCGGCCGAGGATTACAAGCACGTGCTTGAAAACCCCGACAAGATTTCCAAGGCCGTCCTGCTCAAGGGCCTCGATGCCAACACCGCCTTCGAGATTCTCTCCATCGACATCGCGGAGATCACGGTGGGCGAGAACATCGGCGCCAAATTGGCGGCCGATCGGGCGGGATCGGATTTACGCCGCTTTCAGGCCGAAGCCGAGCAGCGCCGCGCCATGGCCGTCGCACACGAGCAGGAAATGGTCGCCAAGCAGGCCGAGAATCGCGCCATCGTCGTACTGGCCGAGGCCGAGATTCCCAAGGCCATGGCCGACGCCCTTCGCTCGGGCAACATCGGCGTCATGGACTATTACAAGCTCAAGAACATCCAATCCGACACCTCCATGCGCGAGGCGATCGCCAAGCCGGGCGATTCAGCGAAGCCTTCGTAACCCGGAGCGACGATGGATGCATTGATTGAATTAATCGTTCGCGCGCTGATCGCCCTCTTCTCCGGGGGTTCCCAGAGAAAGCCCACGCCGCTCCCGCCGCCGAGATCGGTCCCCAGAATCCCCCCGATTCAGCAGCCTTCCCAGCCGACGCCGGACATGTCCCCACAGGCATTGCGGCAATGGCAAATCCGGCAGCAGCAACTCCGCCAACAGCAACTGCGTCAACAGCAACAACAGCGCCAACAGGCGAAGCGGCAACAACCAATGGGCCGCCAGAGCAAGCAACAACTGACCAATCGCTTCCCCACGACGCAACGCGCCCCAGCCCGCCGGGGCAACGCCCCGCCGCCGATCCCGCAGCCCATCGCCGCCCCGCCCACGCCGAGGGTTACCGCCGCGCGACCGGCTCCGGCCGCGACTACTTCGGCCCCGGCAGCAATTTCGGCCCGCGCAATCCGCCAATTGATGCTTTCGCGCAGGAGTGCAATGCGAACGATTTACGTCCTGTCCGAGGTGGTTGGCCCGCCCCTGGCGATGCGCGACCGATAACCGGCGGTCAGCCGGCGTCCCCCGCGAAGATCGCGAACGGACTTTCACCGGTTAAAATAAATTTCAGAAAATCCTCCGCTTTCCAAAAAACACGCCCAAAAGCTTCACCTCCCGGCTATAGAGATAGAGGGCGCCACATTTTTTTCTTGTCGATCCAACGTCCGTTATCCCGGCCCGAATGTGCCCAGCTCGAACACCGACGAAATGGCCGACCGCTGCTTTTTCAAGTGCCACCTCCCGTAGACGTTGACAAAACCCCCCGTGGCGCCATCGAAATCAGGGGTTTCGTAGACGCCGCACCCAGGCACAAACTGCAACCGTGGTTTTATGATGTCCAATAGAGCGGAAAAATTCACACTCACCGCAGATTGCGCGGACTGACGTGGTAGGCTTCGCCTCCGCGGCGGATGGGAAGAATGAATTCATCCCGTTTCTTATCCGCGAAATCCGCGGTTCGACCTCCTTCTTCGTATTGTCTGCACCCGCCGAGGTCGAATAATCCACTTATGGGAGAATGCGGTTGCCCTTATCAGACGCAGTCGGCGCGGACGAATGCCAACGGCGATCCGTTTGAGTAAGAGCCTCTAACAAAAATACGGACACAGAGATCACAGAGGCCACACCAGAGCACAGAGGAATACTGAATTTGCACCTTTATCTCTG
Organism: Tepidisphaeraceae bacterium; assembly: GCA_049512115.1. Classification (GTDB taxonomy): domain Bacteria; phylum Planctomycetota; class Phycisphaerae; order Tepidisphaerales; family Tepidisphaeraceae; genus PALSA-1353. The sequence continues at coordinate 2,451 of JBEKXM010000422.1, forward strand.
TGTGCTCTGTGTCCTCTTGCCCTCTCTGTGGTTTATTTTGTTGGACGCTCTAACATACGCGGATGCAACTGGGCATCGACATTGGCGGAACATCAGTGAAGGCCGCAGGTGTCGAAAACGGCCGCTGTCTTTGGACCGGCCAAAGCGGGTTCTACGCCACGCCGACGACCGAGGAACTGCGCACCGCCATTCGAACCGCCGCCGGCGGACGCGCCGCTGGCGTCCAGGCCATCGGGCTTTGCGTGCCGGGGTTGTTGGATACGAATGAGCGGAAGATCACCGAGGCCTTCAATGTGCCGGGGCTGGTGGGGATTCCGCTGGACCGGCTCGTGCCGGAGTCGCTGAATTTACCGTCGGGCAAACTGGCGAGAATTTGCAACGACGCCCAGGCGGCGGCGTTCGACGTTTTCCAATCGCGCCGGATTCGCGGACGGCTTCTGGTATTGACCTTGGGGACCGGAGTCGGGATCGCCGTGCTGGATGAGGGGCGGCCTCTGTGCGTTGAGGGCGAATCGCCCGGGCATTTCGGGCAAATTGACGTCTCCATCGCCGGGCATGACGTTGTCGGCCCGGACGGCGGCGCCGGTGGATTGGAAGGTTATTTGGGCGTCGCCGCCCTCCGCGCCAATTGCGGCCCGGATGTTTCGCCCGCCGTTGCCAAATTCACCGGCGATGAGCCGCCAATGCTGGCCCTGGTACGAGCCATCCGCATCGCGCACGCCATCTATCGCCCCGATCATGTCTGCCTCTGCGGAGGAATCGGCATCCGATTGAAACATTTGATTCCCAACCTGCGCGATAAGATTCAAACTCGATTGACGAGCCTAGCTCGCTCCGGATGGACGCTGACGACCGGCGACGACGATTTCCACGCCGCGCGCGGAGCGGCGCGGATGGCTAAGTGAGAGATGGGTGGCTGCGGGCGGGGCGGGAAGAAACCCCTGGCCCTGACCAACCCTCCCACTCTTTTGCATTTGGGGCGTATTTCGCCAGAATGCCTCGCAGGGACCGACGGCATGTGGTACTTCGCGTATGGATCGAACTTGAATATCCGGGCGGTGACGGAATGGTGCCGCCACTATGGCCATCGGGCTCCCACGCTCAAGCCCGGCAAGCCCGCGGTGCTGGATAATTACCGGCTCTGCTTTCCGATCTTCAGCGAATACTTCGGCGGCGGAATTGCCGACATCGTTTACGATCCCGGCAAATACGTCGCCGGGGCGCTGTTCGATCTCAGCGAAGCGGATCTGAAGGTGCTCGACGCCAAGGTTGGCCGGAAGCTCGACCCCGCCACCGAAAAGGAGATCGGAATCTACGCCCGCACCACCGTGAAGGTCTCCCCATTGGGCAAAGGCGAGCCGGTCAACGCCATGACCTACCAGGGCGTCTCGGCCGAAAAATATCACATCCCGCCGACCCAGCATTACATGGAAATGCTCGTCCAGGGCGCGTACAGCTTTGGGCTGTCGATGATGTGGATTTCATATTTGCAGAGCTTCAGCACACAGGTCGGCCGCAAACCCCGCCGCCCCGGCAGCGGCGACGTGGCGGCAAAGCTGTGACATTGGCGTCTTGGCGTCTTGGCGGTTCAATTGTTTTTCTTTCGCGCCGTGATCTCCAGATGACTCGCCCTTGCCGCAACGGTTGAATCTTTGGCCAAGTCGGTTTCCGCGCGCAGCAGCCGTTCGAATGCCGATTCATCCTTCAGCAGATGCTTGAACGCGCGAATTGGCAGGATCGTCTTGCCGGCCAGTTTGACGACCTCGAATCCGGATCGCTCGAAAAGTTTGTGCAGCTCGGCGGGCGTGAACGTCGTCAGCTCGAACCGCTCGCGCTCGTCGGCGGTGAGCCATCGCGTCTTGCCCGTTTTCAGGAGCGATTCCAGGCCGTCGATGTCGCTCTTTTCCATGTAATAGTCGATTGCCGCCAGCTTGTTGTAGCCGGTGGCGATCACGATGCCGCC
>JBEKXM010000423.1:0-4405 GCA_049512115.1 Tepidisphaeraceae bacterium
GCCTCGGGCCAGAACGCGACGATGGGCGCCACCGGCAGTGTTTTGCTTGGATTGCTGGACGGCGCTACGTTCACCAATGCCGGAACGCTCACCGGATCCGGGGGAGCTCAGTTCTTCAACGATGGCGGAGCCGCCAGCACCTTTGCCAACAGCGGAACCCTCGACGTCACCGGGTCGTTCACCGTTGGATCGGGTCTGACCTTTAACAACACCGGAGTGGTGAATGTTCAGGTCGGGACACTAAGCATTGGGGCGGCCTACAACGCTGCGCCGTCGGGAGCGATCCCCGTTAGCTCGGGAGCATCGCTTAAATTTTCGGGCACATTCGCCCAGCCCGCGGGTATCACGAACAACGGCTCGATTACCACGAGCGGCGTCGGCAGTTCGGGCGCAATCACGGGCCCGGGAAGTCTGTCGATCACCGGTGGGACGCTGAAATTAAACACCAACAGCGGCGTCAGCGCGCAAAACTCGCTGTCGATCACCGGCGGCCAACTGGACCTGAACAACAACCACTTTTTCATCAATTACGGCGCCGGGTCCGACCCGATTACGACCATCGCCGGGTACGTCAAGTCCGGCTACGCCAGCGGAAGCTGGACTGGCCCGGGCATCATGTCCACGGCGGCACAAACGCTCACCAATGGATTGAAGTATGGCCTTGGCTATGCCGACGGCAAGGACGGCAAGGTCACCGGCCTGACATCCGGCCAGATCGAAGTGAAGTACACGCTGCTGGGCGACGCCAATTTGGACAGCCTGGTCAACGCCGCGGATTTCACGATCCTGGCGGCGAACTTCAACCAACCCGTGACCAGTTGGGACCAGGGGGACTTCAACTACGACGGCCTGGTCAACGCCGCCGACTTCACGGACCTGGCGGCGAACTTTAACCAGCCCGTCAGCGGCGCGGCATCGGCCGGCGACGTTGCGGCCTTGGATGCCTTCGCCGCGGCCAATGGCATCAGCCTTGCCAATGTCCCCGAACCGACGAGCACGGCGATGATCGTGATGGCTGGATTGGGAATTCTCCGCCGCCGGCGACGCAGATAAGCCGACGCATTTCGCTTTGCTTGATCCTTCCGGTAAACTCAACCGGACAAGCACAACCGCTTATGCTGAAATACCATATTCGCACGCGCGTAATTTTCACGTTTCTTTCGCTTGCTTTCATGGGTTCCGCCGCCGCGGCGGTTCCAACGCCGCTGGTCGGCGATGCGCCGACGCCGGTCGAAAAAATTCGCGTGGACAACCCCCGTGTTCTGCCTCTGGCCGGAACGTGGGGATTCCAACTGACGCGCGGCCGCGAAACGTTGGCCGGATTTCAGCGGGGCGATCACTTCTCCGGCTCCGCCGACGCCTCCAGCGAGGAGGCGGGCCACGATCCGCAGGAGCCGCTTCTCGATTCGGATAGCCGCTGGTGCGCCGCCGACGGGTCTTTTCCCCAGTGGTGGTCGGTCGATCTGGGCGCGGCCCATTCGCTGCATCGCGTCAACATTCGCTGGGAATCGGATGACGCCCCCTATCAATTCAAGGTCGAAGGCAGCACCGATCGCAAGACCTGGTCGATGCTCGCCGATCGTTCGGCCGGGCAGAGCGGCGGCGGTGATATTGCCCTCCCGGCGACGCAGGTTAGATGGGTGCGGATCACTGTCCTGGGCACGTCCGGTCAGGATCAGTGGTGGGCGAGTATCCGCCGAGTACACATCTTCCTTAACGACGGCAGTGGAGAAACGGAATGGGCGATCCCCCCGGCAACGCGGCTCAAGGCCGCCGATCTGGACGCCTTCGCCCAGCCCGATTTTAATGACGCCGGTTGGTCAACCCTCCCCGTTCCCGGCAACTGGGAGATGGAAGGATTCTCCCGGCCCACGTACGGCGGCCCCGACTCCACCGTCGGCTTATACCGTCGATGGATTGACGTGCCGCCATCCTTCGCGGGTCAGCGGGTCATCTGGCACTTCGACGGCGTCAATAACGGCGCGGAGATTTTTGTCAACGGAAGCCGCATCGGCTACCACGAAAGCGGGTTCACCGCCTTCGACATCGACGTGACCGATTGGATCAAGCCAGGCCAGAGAAACCTGCTCGCGCTGCGCGTTGCCAAGACGACGCCCACCGCCGTCCTCGACAAGGGAGACTTCTGGGACCTGGGCGGGATCAACCGGGAAACCTACCTGGTCGCCGTGCCGCCGACGCACGTCAGCGACGTCACCGTCGTCACCGATCTGGACCGGGACTATCGGGATGCGACCTTGAACCTGGCCGTGCAAATGACCGGCAGCCCCAACGCCACGGTGAAGGTGACCGGCACCCTCTTCGATTTCGCGGGTGGACCGGTGCCGAACGTCAATTTTTCTCTCGGCACGAACCTGGATACCAAGGGCAACGCGACGCTTCATATCACGACGCCGGTCGCATCGCCGAACCTCTGGTCGGCCGAGAAGCCCAGCCTCTATTACGTCGTGCTCGCTCTGGATGCCGGCGGCGCCGCGGTCGAGCACGTCCAGGAGCGATTTGGCTTCCGCAAGATTGAAATCCGAAGCGGCGTCGTGCTCTGGAACGGAGTCCCGATCAAATGCAACGGAACCTGCCGGCATGAGGAATGGGCCGCGTTCGGTCATGCCCTGACCGAAGATTGCTGGCAGACCGACATCAAGCTGATGAAGGCCGCCAACATCAACGCCGTCCGCACAAGCCATTACAACCATGCCGCGCGCTTCCTGGAGCTGTGCGAGGAAAGGGGGTTTTACGTGCTGGATGAAGTGCCCGGTTGCTGGTGGGACGTCAATAATCCCGCGCTCAAAAACGCTTTCCTCCAGCGCTCCAGCGAAACCCTGGCCCGCGACAAGAATCGCCCTTGCGTGCTCGCCTGGAGCATGGGCAACGAGAGCGGCTACGGCCCCGATAATCTTGCGGGGTTTGAATTCATGAAGGCCCACGATCCCACGCGCCCGGCGTTCATCTCCCAGTGCGGACCCTGGAACAATCGCGAGCTTGACTTTGCCGATTACCACTACCCTTCCATTGCAATGGTCAGGCGCATTGCTGCCGCAACGGATCGCCGGACTATTCCAGCCGTCTTCACGGAGCAGCCTCACATCTTCTACATCACGGAAGCGGAGGATTACGATTACGGCATTGACGATTTCTGGGGAAACGCGCTGGTGGCCAACTGGAACGTCGTGTGGAAGACGCCTTCCATCGTCGGGTCGTTCATCTGGGAATGGCAGGATCAGGGGATCGCCGACAAAAATCCCGACCGGGGCGCCGGCCTGCGAAACAATAACAACAAGGGAATCGTCGATGGCTATCGCAACCCAAAGCCGGAATATTGGCACGTCAAGATGGCCTACAGCCCGGTGACGACGTCCGCGCGCGAAATTGATCCCGCCGGCGGAAACTGCGTCGTGCCTGTGGAAAACCGATACTCATTCACCGATCTGTCCGAGCTAACCTGCAAATGGCAGGCGCTCGCCGGGGAAAAAGAATTGGCCTCCGGCGAAACGCATGTCGCCTGTCCGCCGCGCTCTTCGGTCAGCGCGACGTTTCCCGCGACGCCAGGCATGGATACCCTGCGGATCGAATTTATTCACCCCGACGGCCGAAGCATTTACGCCGCCCGCTTCCGCGTGAAAGGATTCCAACCGCCCGCGCCGCCCGCGCTGACGGCGGGTAGCCCGGTTACTTTCCAGGAGAAGGATCACCACCTTCAAATCACCACGGCAGCCTCGCTTCTGGTCCTTGACGAACAGACCGGCGCGATTCAATCCTGGGGACCCACGGACCATCCGGTTTTGGTGGGCGGCCCCGTTCTCAATCTTGGCGAAGCCCGCATCACCCACGGCGAGCATAACGCCAGGGATTTCATCTCCAGTCGCCAGCCGCCGCTGTTGAAAGACGCCCTCGTTTCAACTAAGTCCAGCGGTGATTCCCTCGAAGTCTCCGTCAAGAGCAACGTGTTGATGGTCGGCGATTCTCAGCCGCGCGGCCAGTTCACCTACACTCTGCTCGTTCACCCCGACGCGCAGGCGGACCTCGCCTGGAGCCTGAAATGGACCGCGCGACGAGCCAATGCCTGGGAACTTGGCATCAAGCTTCCGCTTTCTTCGGCGCTGGATCGCATGACCTGGTCGCGACAAGGCCTCTGGACGGAGTATCCTCCCGGCTACATCGGAATGGCCGACGGCTCGGTCAAGGCCGATGACGTCTCCTTCGCCTGCACCAAGCGCGATGCCCGCTGGGTTTCGATGACGGGCTCCGGCGTTTTCGGCCTCGCCGCGCTTGCCGGCGATCAGCCTCTGCACGTCCGGGCGCATCACGGCAAAGATCAAACCGTGTTGTTCCTCAGTTCCTTCATTTCACCCCCCTATGATTTCAGCACCAGTCTGCTGTCTTCTGATGA
>JBEKXM010000424.1:0-4384 GCA_049512115.1 Tepidisphaeraceae bacterium
GGATTGATCCAGATTAGGCCAAAGAGCGGGTGGCCAGGCTGAATTCTGTCCCCTTCAAGGAATTCCGGCGCCAGCGGCTTGATCTGGCGCAGCGGCGTCGGTTGGGCTGTATCGAGCATGGCGAACTCCTCGTCAAATCTTGGCCTGTCCGACGATAATAGCACGGCTCCCCAGTCTCCTCAATTCGCGCGGCTTCGCGACAAACCATATCGCATTACGCCAACGAAATCATTGTTGAGCCCGCTATGACATGTTTCCCTCGCCCCGAGATATAGATTCCCACGCTAGATGCCGTAAGTGCTTATACCATAACAAAATATGATTGGAACAAAAGCTGGAAAATACTGAAGGAAAACTGTGGAAGTGTCAGATTTTGTCAGATTCTGTCAGATGATCCGCCAAATTTTCCAACTGGCTGTCATCCGACGCGGATTTCATCGCAGCCTGACCCCCTGTCTTGCCGATGCAAACGCAAGCCAATGTTCAATCCGGGCCGCATTTTATGCATCACATCGTTATCCTGACCCACCAGCACGATGAGTTCGACCAAATGACCCATATATTGCATGGGGTTTGCCAGGTCTGGCGTGAAAATGGGATCAAGGTGACCGTGCTCCGCGGAGTCGGGCCGCGCGTGGAAGCCGACCTAGCCATCTTGCACGTCGACGTGACCGTGGTGCCGGACGAATACATGCAGTTCATGCGGCAGTATCCGGTGGCCATCAATCCGACCGTCAAGGACATTTCCAAGCGGCACATCAGCGCGAACCTGGTCCATCGCGGCGACGGTTACAACGGGCCGGTCATCGTCAAAACCAATTGCAACTACGGCGGGGGCCGGGAAGCGGAAATGGCGCAGCAGTCGTCATGGTTTGCCAAATACGCCCGGGCGATACGCCGGCGGTTGCCGTGGAGCCTGCGTGCCGAGTTGGACGTTTGGGAATATCCGATTTTTGATTCCGTCAATCAGGTGCCGCGGGCCGTGTGGCACAATCCGGACCTGATCGTTGACCGATTTCTTCCCGAACGCCGCGACGGGTTCTACTGCATGAGATCGTGGATATTCCTCGGCGATGCCGAGGAGAATCATCTCATGTACGCCAACCAGCCGATCATCAAATCGAAAGTCGCCGTGCGCATTGAGGACGCCCAGGTGCCGGATGAACTGCGGAAGATGCGGCGTGAACTTGGCTTCGATTTCGGCAAATTCGATTACGGCATCGTTGATGGCCGGGTCGTTCTCTACGATGCCAACAGAACTCCGGCGGTGCGCAGCATGACGGACAACCTGCCGACGTTCAGGTTGCTGGCCAAAGGCATCGATTCGTTCTTCCATCAACCGCTGAAAATTGCCGGTTGATCGGATGAGGTTCCCGTAAAGATTTACCGCGAAGAAGCGAAGACGCGAAGGTGCGCGAAGAAGACACATTCCTTGCACCGGCATTAGCGTCGTCAGTCAGTGTGAAATATGCTGAATGAAGATGAAACCAAACCCTTCCCCCATTCTTCCCTTCGCGCTCTTCGCGTTCTTCGCGGTAAGAAATCTGGCTTGGGCGGCAAGCACGCCGGCGACGGATTCGCAAGGGTCTTGGCCATTCGTCCATCCGCAGGACCATTTCAGCGGCGATGCGATGCTCGATTTGCGCGGGCTGAACGAAGCGACGGCTGGGCAGAGCGGGTTCGTGCGAATCTCCGGCGAAGGCGGATTTGTTCGCGGCGACGGAACCCCCATTCGATTCTGGGCGTGTGGAACACAACTGTATCTCGCTGACGACCGGACGCTCGCCAGCCATGCCAGATTCCTGGCCAAGCTGGGCGTAAACATGGTTCGGCTTCACGCTCAGATCGGCGCGGACGGCAAAACGCCGGAATTAACCGATGTCAATCAAAAGCAGATCGACGGCATCTGGCGGGCGGTGGCGGCTTTCAAGCGGGAGGGGATCTACGTCACCATTTCGCCGTATTGGGCGCTGGACCGTCCGGCCACGCGATGGGGGATCGAAGGGTACGAGCGGCGCGGCGATTTGTGGGGATTGCTATTTTTCAACCCGACGTTGCAAACGGGATACAAGGCATGGGTCCGCAAGCTGTACGCCGACACCAATCCTTACACCGGCATCCCGCTGGCGCGCGATCCGGCGGTGGCGATCATCCAGGTCCAGAACGAAGATGGAATGTTCTTCTTTACGATGGATGCGATGAAGCCGGCGCAGAAGCGCCTGCTCGGCCGAAAATTCGCGGCCTGGCTGACGGCACAATACGGTTCGCTGGATAAGGCCTGGGATGCCTGGGGCGACATCACCCAGCCGGGCGACGATTTTCCCGCCGGCGAGGTGGCGATCCTGCCGGTCTGGCAATGGACCCGCCCCCAGCACGGCGGGGTGGCCCGGCGATTGGCGGATCAGCTCCGGTTCTTCGCAGAGACCCAACGCGGGTTTTATGACCAGATGGTCAGGTTCTATCGCGAGGAGCTCGGTTGCCGGCAGCTCATCAACGCCAGCAACTGGCTCACCGCCGATGCCATCCGGCTCAACGACGTGGAGCGATACACCAACACCGTTGCCGACGTCATGGCCGTCAACAAATATTTCAATTCCGTTCACGACGGGGCGAACACGGGCTGGCGGATCGACCCCGGCGACCATTTCACCGATCATCCGGGCGTCCTGAACCCGTGGGATTTGCCGACGAACCTGAAACAGGTCGCGGGCCACCCGATGATCGTCACGGAAAGCGCCTGGGTCGCCCCGATGGATTACCAGGGTGAGGCGCCGTTCCTGGTCAGCGCATACGAATCGCTGGCGGGGATCGTGGGATATTACTGGTTCACCGCCAAGGCCGAACAATACGACGACGACCCGCGCTTCCCGTTCGTGGAGGTGAACGGCGAGCATCCGCAATTCAAATGGACGTGTTCCACCCCGGCGTTGATGGGCGGTTTCCCCGCCGCCGCGCTGGTGTATCGCAATGGATATCTGAAGCGTGGGCAGCCCGTCGTCGTCGAAAACAGACCGCTTGCGGATTTGTGGAACCGCCGGCTGCCGCTGATCTCTGAAAGCGCCGGATTCGATCCCAACCGAATGCCGGGCCAGCCGCCGCAACAGCCGCAGGCGCAAACCGGCGCCGACCCGCTGGCGTTTCTGGTCGGGCCGGTAACCGTCAACTACGGCGTCGCCGGCCAAAGCACGGTCGCCGATCTCTCCGGTTACATCGATCGCCAAAAGAAGATCATCTCCAGCAACACCGGCGAAATCCGGCTGGATTACAACACCGGGTTGTGCATCATCGACGCCCCTTGCGCCCAGGGCGCAACCGGCTTTTTGAATCATGCGGGCAACATACACCTCGGCACCATCGACATCGCCAGCGGCAACCGGCAGGCGTCCGTTCTGGTGGTCTCCCTGGACGGCCAGCCGCTGAGTGAATCGCGCAGGATTCTGGTCCAGGTTGGCACGCCGTCGCGTCTGTCCGGTTGGACGCAGGAGCCGGCCGACTTCGGCGGCAACGATAACAAGCAATATCACGGGTTCCGGATCGTGAAGATCGGCAAGCCGCCGTGGATGATTGAGAACGCGGACGTGACGCTGACGATCCGGAACGCCCGCTTGACCAAGGCCACGGCCCTGGACGCGGCGGGCTATCCGGCGAAAGAATCGTCGCTTGCGCCGAACGGAGCCGGGGTCGAGTTGCGATTTCCCCCGCGGGCGATGTATGAGATTCTGCAATAGGCAGGCTGAAAACGCCCCCGAACCCGCCCTCGGCCGGTTTTTTTGCCATCGCCGGGCGATGTTCGCAAACCCCCATTTGTGGCATTTTGTTGGACTAATTCACATCGAGACGGCAATATAAGAACGGGTGCGCGATGAGATTGCGGACAACTCTTGATCCGATCCAGCACATATTGCCGGTAAAGGTGGACCTGCCCGCCAGCGCGACGCTGTCTCCGCAGCCGCGGTCCGTGTTTCAGAGGCTCAAGTGCCTCATCATCGTGCCGGCGTTTAATGAAGGCAGGTCGGTGGCGAAGCTGGTGCATCGGCTGCACCGCGCGCTGCCGGATTGCCATGTCCTGGTCATCGACGACGGCTCGACCGATGACACGGCCAGGCAAATCCCTGCCGGCGCGACGGTGGTCAGCCTGCCATTCAATCTGGGGATCGGCGGGGCGATGCAAACCGGGTATCGCTATGCGGCGTGTCACGGATACGACATCGCGATCCAAGTGGACGGCGACGGCCAGCACCGTCCGTGCGAGGTGGAAAAACTCGTCAATGCGCTGGTCGGCGGCGGTGCGGACCTGGTGGTTGGATCGCGATTCCTGGCATCCACCACGTTCGCCCCGTCGTTCACGAGGATGACCGGCATCAAAATGCTGAGCGGCTGGATT
>JBEKXM010000425.1:0-4380 GCA_049512115.1 Tepidisphaeraceae bacterium
ACGGACGAGGCGCTTCGATTCAAAACGGTGCGCGGCCGCGGCGGAGTGGTCGAGAACGTCAATATCCACGACCTCGAGATGTGGGACATCACCAACTCGTGTATTTCGGTTGACATGTACTACATGATTAGGAGACCGCCGACGACCCGGCGCGGTACGACGGCCCCAAGCGCCGACTCGGATGCTCCCCAGCCCGATCCGCCCGTGGCCAAGCCGCTGATCGTCACCCAGGAGCCCCGCGAGCCGCTCGGACCGGGAACGCCGCAATTCCGCGGGATCACCATCCGCAACATCGTCTGCCATGGCGCCAACATCGCCATGCAGTTGCGCGGCCTGCCCGAGCTTCCGTTGGAGAACGTCACCGTCGAGCACGCCGACATTATCTCCAAACAAGGCGGCGCGATCGTCGATGCCGACCGAATCACCCTGCGCGACGTCCACGTCAGATCCGCCGGTGTTCCCGTTTTTCAGATTCAGAATGCCACCCACCTGACCCTGGAAGACGTGGACGACGTTCCACAATCGCTGAAGTGAATTGCGGCCTGTGCGGTCGTGCCGGATTTGCGGACCGGCCCGTGTTAAAATGACCCGCCATGGAGAGTATTGAGACCGCACGCCAGCATTTCCTGGGGGGCCGGTTTGCGCAGGCCGAGACGCTGTGCCGGCAAATCCTGGCTGCACAGCCGCAGCATCCTGCGGCTTTGTGTATGCTCGGAAAGCTCGTCCATCGCGCGGGCCGGCCCGACCTTGCGGCACAACTCATCGCCCAGTCGATCCAATTCCAGCCGCAAAATGCCGAGGCGCGCTTCGATTTGGGCAACGCGCTGATGGCCTGCGGCCGCATCGAACAGGCGATTGCCGCCTATCGAGGCGCCATCGACGTTCGCAAGGATTTCGCCGAAGCGTATGCCAATCTGGGCGCCGCCCTGGGTCTGCGCAACCAGTTTGAGGAGTCGATCCAGGTCCTGCGTCGCGCCATCGCGCTGCGGCCGGATTTCCCGGAGGCGCACGATGGCCTGGGCATCGCGTTGCGCGCCAGCGGTCAGGCCGAAGCCGCCGTCGCCTCGCATCGCCGCGCGATTCAGCTCCGCCCCGAATTCGCGGCGGCTCATTCCAACCTGGGTCTGGCCTTGCAGAAACTGGGCCTGATTGAACAGGCCATCGCCGAATTCCGTCAGGCTTTGCGAATCGACCCCGGATTCCGCAGCGCCCATACCAGCCTCGTTTATGCGTTGCATTTCCAGGTTCACTGCGATCCCCAGATGATTTATCAGCAGCACGTTGCCTGGAACCGGTCCCATGCCCAGCCACTGGCCCGCCTGGCGCAGCCCCATGCCAACACCGCCGATCCACAGCGGCGCCTCCGCGTCGGTTACGTGTCGCCGGATCTGCGCCAGCATGCCGTCTCGTTTTTCATCGAAAGTCTCCTGACCGCCCACGATCAGCGGCAGGTCGAGGTCTTCTGCTATGCCGATCTGGTCAAGCCCGACTCGACAACCCATCGACTGCAAAAAATGGTCCCCAACTGGCGCGACGTCACCGGCCGCGGCGACCCCGACGTGCGCCAGTTGATCCGCCAGGACCAGATCGACATCCTCGTGGACCTGGTGGGTCACACCGGCGGCAGTCGGCTTCTGGTTTTCGCCGCCAGGCCGGCGCCCGTGCAGGTGAGCTATCTAGGCTACATCGACACCACCGGCATGGACGCCATCGACTACCGTATCACCGACGCCTTTGCCGATCCGCCCGGCATGACCGAGCGATTTCACAGCGAGCGGTTGTTGCGTCTGCCCCAAACCATCGCCTGTTACTCCCCCCCCGCCGATGCGCCCGCCGTCGGGCCGCTACCCGCCCTTGCCAACGGTTACATGACTTTCGGCTGCTTCACCATCGTGCCGAAGATCAATCAGACTCTGCTTGAATGTTGGTGCGCCGTGCTGAGCCAGGTTCCGCGATCCCGTCTGATCATCGTGGCAGACGGATTGCGATACCCTAGCGTCCAGCAGTCCATCGTCGCTCTCTTCCAGCGCGGCGGCATTGAGCCCCAACGGTTCACGCTCCTGGATCAGCAGAACTTTGATGAATATCTGGCAACCCATCAGCGCGTGGACGTGATCCTGGACAGCTTTCCCGTGAACGGCCATACCGTCACCTGCCACGGTCTGTGGATGGGCGTGCCCGTGGTCTGCCTGGCCGGAAGGACTTATTGCCAGCGCCTGGGCTTCAGCGTCATGAGCAATCTGGGTTTGAGCGATCTGGTGGCGCAAACATCGCGTCAGTACGTCGACATCGCGGTGAAGCTGGCGGCCGATCTGCCGCGGCTGGCGGATCTTCGCGCCGCCATGCGCCCCCGAATGGCAAGCTCGCCACTAATGGATGCAGCGGCCTTCGCCCGAAACGTCGAAGCGGCCTACCGTGGTATCTGGCGGTCCTGGTGCGCTGGTCGCGCGAAATGAGCCATAAAAAGAAGCCTCCGCCGGCGTGGGCGGAGGCTTGGGATGCCAATTTCGACGGGAACCGTACTACGCGGTCCGTTTGCGGCGAGCCATCAGGACAAGGCCGCCCAAGCTCAGCAGACCCAATGATGCCGGCTCGGGCACCGCGTCAATTTGCAGGCCGTTAATGGCCGGCTTGATGCCGTCGCCGCTCTGTATCTCGGTGAAGGTAATGTTTCCGCTGCCGTCAGCCGTGGCGACCAATTCGTTCCAGCTCAGACCCAGTTCGGGAGCGGGGTCGTTTCCACCGGCCGTGGAATAGACGCTGCGGAACCATGTGGCGGCACCGGCATTGGTAACGACGGAGCCGACCGTGTCACCGGCGACCCCGGAATTTGCCGACGCCAGCGTAAAGCTCCCGCCCTGACCCGCGGCGGTGCCATTTCCGTAAACATACAGGTCATACTGCGCATTGGCCGTCAAGCCGCCGATGGTCATGATCGCGCCTTCGGAGGCGCTGTTGTAAATCCAAGCGGAGTCCATCATTAACTTGTGACTGCTGCCAGACACCAGGGTGTCCTGGGTGCTCCCGGGATTCGGCGGCAAGCCGTCAGTTCCATTGCTGGCGCTGTTGCTGCCGCTGGTGTGGATATTGTCGGCTTTGCCGTTAGGCAATATCTCGCTGACGCTGAACGTAGCCGTTGTGCTGTTGCCCAGGGAATCCTTCAGCGGGATGTTCTGTTCGTAAAGAACGTCCACGGTACCCCCGGTGCCGTTGGACGTCGGAACGGTGCTTACCGACTCCATCACGTTCCACATGGTGCCGGGATCGTTCTCATCCGCGGCGTCGTAGGTGGCGCTGGGCGCATCCGGAATCGAGACCTGGATTGGTGCGCTACCGCCGTATGAGGTGACGGGCACAATCCCCATATTCGTCGCTTGAGTCGACCCACCGTTGTTGGTTGTCGTCACCGAGTTATTGGAAAAGGCCAAGTCGATGACGGCTGCTTGAGCGGTCGAACCGATGACATAAGGAAACGCAATAGCGAATCCCCCAGCCAAGCATGCTCCCGCCAAGATTTGAGTATTTCGACGCTTATTCAGATTCGGTGATCCACGCATTCGTCCCGCTCCTCTCGTTAAGAATTGAAACAACCTGTCGCGAGATAAATCTATCCCATGTAACGTGCATAGGCCAGTTTAATGTATTGCAGTTTCAGCCTGGTTGTTTTGTACAATGCGCCAGATGAGGCTCATATATCCCGGCAAATTAGAGAATATTCCGTAAGCTTAGTCATATAAGCATGTTATGCGCAGTTTTGGCGTGGATTCAACGGATTTGGCTTGACGCAATCAGCGTTCTACCTGACGTAATCTGGGCGAACGAGTTCGGATGCGCAGCGTGAAATTGGCTGTAAAACAGCGATTCCAATCAAGATACAAGGGCAAGATGCGGTGTTTATCGATGCCGCTGGTCAGACGAGCGGCGTTTGCGATGGAGCTTGCGAATTACGTCATTGGTTATCGGATTTGCGTCGTCGGCGGTGCCGCCGCGCCAGTCCGCCGATGGCGCCCAGGGCCAGCAGAGCCATTGAGGCCGGCTCCGGCACGCTCGTCAGGCTAATGGCATTGGCCGCGGCGAAGGCGTCCAAGGCCACAACATCGCCGGCTGTGGCCGCGCCGCTGACGCCCTGGTTGAAATTCGCCGCCAATCCGGTGAAGTCGGCGGCATTGACCAAGCCGTCGTAGTTGAAATCGCCCTGGTCCCAGCCGGTGACCGGCTGGTTGAAGTTCGCCGCCAGGATGGTGAAGTCCGCGGCGTTGACCAGGCTGTCAAGATTGGCATCGCCCAGCAGCGTGTACTTGACTTCGATCTGGCCGGACGACAGGCCGGTGACGATGCCGTCGGCCCCGTCGGCGTAGCCCAGGCCGTACAGCAGGCCAT
>JBEKXM010000426.1:0-4959 GCA_049512115.1 Tepidisphaeraceae bacterium
CTGCCCGTGCCCTGCGATTTATACGCCGCCCCGGATCCCATGGTCCTCGAGCCGATGATTCCATGGTCCATGGGCGTCGTGCGCATCCCCGGCGCGTCGGCGGCGTTGCAGTTGCAGTTGGGCTTTGTCTGCCGGCCGATGCCGGCGGCGCTCACCCTCAAAAAATTCGATCTTGTCCCCTATCCAGGCGGCCTGCCCACGGGGAACGGGTTATTCCGCGACTTTCGCTCCACCCTGGACTTGACCGACGCCGATGGCCACACCGAAACCGACATCGCCAGCCTCAACAGCCCGATTTATTATCAGCACGGAAACTGGATTTTTTTTCAAGCCGGTTATGATCCGGATGGACAGTCGTCCACCATCGGCGTCGGGAATCGACCGGGGGTGTTGGTGATGCTGACCGGATGCGTCATGATTGTCCTGGGATTCTTGTACGCGTTCTACGTCAAGCCGATCGTGATCCGGCGGATGAAGGCAGGGGCGCTGGCGCGGGCGGCAAAAAAGGTCGAGCAAACTTTTTCCTTGCAGTCCCCTGTGAGTTAGAAATATGCGTACTAAACGCTCCGCGACATTTTCAGATGCAAACCCGCAAAAGCCGCCTTGCGTTATTTACCGCGAAGGCGCGAAGAAGCGAAGTTTCGCGAAGTCAGATTGGTATTTCTTCGCGCAACTTCGCGTCCTTCGCGCCTTCGCGGTGAAACTCTTTGGGTTGCGGGCGAAGCCCGTGCTGTGCTCCTTCGCGGTAATTCTTTCCGGAGTGCTCGCCTTCGGCGCAAACGCCCACGCCCAGGATTTTGCCCGCCAGGTCGATCTATCCCCCCTGGCGATGGCCGCCGTCCAGCATAACCAGACCATGAAAACCCTCGATACCTTCGCCCGCCAGGCCCTCTGGCAGATCACCGGGCATGAAAGGCTCGACGGCCATGAATCGGTCTACACCCTGCTGGACATGTCGTTCCATCCCGACCAGTACGTCACCCGGAACGTCGTCAAAATCTTGAATGTCCCCTTAAGACAGGAATTCGGGAACTTGCAGTCCATCGACGCGGCGGAGAAAACCCGGATCGTCAAGGAGGGAACCGTTTCCCTGGCATTTCTGGAGCGGCCCGAGGTGCAGGCGCTGCTCGCGCGCGTGCAGGCCGACAGCGTCACCAAGAGCAAGGCCATCGATCAGCTCATCATGGCCATGTCCGCCATGCACGACATCTGCCAGGACGAGCGCGGCTTCATTCCCGCCGAGATCGTTCCCCCCGCCCCAACCGGCGGCGACGGACTTTGGCATCGGCCAACGGACATGATCGGCGACGATCCGGACCTGGTCGATATGCTGAAACAGCACGGAAACGTCCCTCCGGCCGGCCCCGAGGGATACCAGGACAAGCAAGCCGTTCTGTCTGACATCTTCAAGGCGACCGGAAGCCTGATGCGCGGCTGGGACGAGCAGAACGCGCCCCTGGTGAACCAGAGCGCCAAAAATCTGGCGGATTTGCTGGTGCAGGTGAACCCCCAGGCCTATCCCTCCCACGCCAAGCGGGCCGCCGAAGTCATCTACAACCGCTTGACCATGCTCACCATCCCGGGCGCGAACTTTTATTTCGCGGCGTTCGTGATGTTCCTTTTGTCCGCCCAGGCCGGCGTGACCAGACTCCGCCCCTGGGCGATTGCTTTCATGCTGATCGGATTGCTCATCCATTCCACGGGGATCGGCATCCGCTGGTGGCTCGTGGGCGGAATCTTTCCTCCCATCAAGAACGAATTTGAAAGCGTGATGTGCTCCGCCTGGTTCGGCGCCGTCGTCGGCCTCGCCCTGGAACTCCGCAAGTCGCGCGGATTCTTCGGCGCCGCCGCCAGCTTCGTCGGCATGCTTTCCCTCGTCGCCATCTTCGCCGCCCCCTACGTCACCGATCGCCAGATCGGCGGCGAGATCGGCCAGGTCCAGGGAATCCTCATGAGCTATTGGCTCTACATCCATGTCACCATGGTCACCGCCAGCTATTCCCTCATCGGCATGGGATTTCTCCTCAGCTCCTGGTGGCTGGCCAGGTATTACTTCGGCGGCGCTGTCGCCGAGGGCGTTTCCCAGGGATCGTTCCTAGCCACGCTGGACTTGTGCAATTTGGTTATCCTGCAACTGGCGTTCTGGATGCTCGGCGCGGGCATCATTCTCGGCGCCATCTGGGCCGATCAGAGCTGGGGCCGGCCCTGGGGTTGGGACCCCAAGGAGACCTTCGCCCTGGTGACGTGGATGGTTTATTTGATCGCCGTCCATGTGCGCGTGGTCACGGTGGACAAGGCATGGTGGACGGCGTTACTCGGATTCGTCGGATTCTGGATCATGCTGTTCAACTGGATCGGCGTGAACTTCCTCCTGGTAGGCCTGCACAGCTACGCCTGATCCCCAACGAAAGCCCAGGGATGGCCATCCCTGGGGAATTCTTGCCGCCGGCTGCGACCTTGTAAAATGAATTGATCCATGCCCATCGACGTCGTCACATTATCTCGCCTTCAATTCGCCCTGACGATCATGTTCCACTATCTCTTCCCGCCGCTCACCATCGGGATGGGCGTGGTCATGGCCTATCTGGAAGCGCGCTATCTCTGGACCAAGGAGCCGATCTACGAAATAGCCGCCAAATTCTGGACCCAATTATTCGCCGTCACGTTCGCCATGGGCGTGGCCACCGGAATCGTCATGGAATTCGAGTTCGGAACCAATTGGGCCGCGTATTCTCGGTTCGTGGGCGATGTCTTCGGCTCCGCCCTGGCGGCGGAAGGAATCTTCGCCTTCTTCCTCGAATCCGGCTTCCTCGCCGTCCTGGTCTTCGGATGGGACAAGGTCGGCCCCAAATTCCATTTCTTCGCCGCCCTCATGGTCTCGCTCGGTTCCATGTTCTCCGCCGTCTGGATCATCGTCGCCAACAGTTGGCAGCAAACCCCCGCCGGCGACCGCATCGTTCAAATGATGCGCGACGGCAAACCCTGGTTCGACGCATCCGGCCATCCCGTCATGCGCGCCGAAATTGTCGATTTCCACGCCGTCGTCTTCAATCCGTCCTTCGTCGATCGCCTCGTTCACACCCTCATCGGCGCATTCGTCTTAGGGGCGTTCTTCGTGATGAGCATTTCCGCCTATTACCTGCTGCGCAAGCGCCACGAGGAATTCGCTCGCCGGTCGTTCTCCGGCGCGTTGCTCCTGGCAACGGTGTTCAGCCTGGCGCAGCTCCTCTCCGGCGACGCCAACGGCCGGATGGTCGCACGCCAGCAGCCCGCCAAACTCGCCGCATTCGAGGGTCAATTCCAAACCAAGCCCGGCGATCTGAGCATCGTCGGCTGGCCCGACGTCCAGCGCAAAACCACGCGCGGCGAAGTGGCGATTCCCGGAATGCTCAGCTTCCTCGTCAACGGCGACCGCCATGCGCCGGTCACCGGATTGGACCAGGTCCCCCGCGCCTATTGGCCGCCCGTCACCGCCGCATTCCTCACCTATCACGCCATGGTCGCCATCGGCACGTTCTTCATCGCCCTGACCCTCTTGGCTTCCTTCCTGCGCTGGCGCGGGAAATTGTTCGAAAAACGCTGGCTGCTTTGGATCTTCGTCGTCTCCGTGTTTTTCGCCGTCGCCGCCAACGAACTCGGCTGGGCCGCCGCCGAGGTCGGACGGCAACCCTGGGTGGTTTATCCCGGCCTCCAGCGCGACCCGGCCGGAAATTTCCTGCTCGATTCCCACGGATTTATCCAATACCGGACCGCCGAAGGGCTCCTCACCCGCGACGCCGTTTCGGAATCCATCAGCAGCGGCCAGGTCATCGGCTCGATCGCCATGTTCTCCGTGATTTATGGCCTCCTGCTGCTGGTCTGGCTTGCGGTGTTGAACGACAAAATTCACAAGGGGCCCCAACCGCTCTCGCCGCCGGCGCGAACCACGGGCCAGTCCCTGGCTGTCGCCGTCGGTAAATTGGTGGACCACGGCGCTTCGCTCAGCGAGGCCAAGGATGAATCCACGGATTGATTCGGACTCACTCTCATGGATTTCCACGCGATCTGGTTCGTTCTTCTTGGCGTTCTGCTGGCCGGCTACGCAGTCCTCGACGGCTTTGACCTGGGGGTGGGAATCCTCCATCCGCTGGCGCGCGACGACCAGGAACGCCGGCTGTTCCTCAACGCCATCGGCCCCATCTGGGACGGCAACGAAGTGTGGCTGGTGACCTTCGGCGGCGCGCTCTTCGCCGCCTTCCCCGAGGCTTACGCCACCACCTTTTCCGCGTTCTATACCGCCCTCATGCTCGTGCTATCCGCCCTGATCTTCCGCGCCACCGCCATCGAATTCCGCGGCAAAAGCTCCTCGCCACGCTGGCGCCGCGCCTGGGATTTCGCACGACCGCGGCGTGTTCCTCGGAACTTTTTGGGACGAGATCGGCCCCTATCCGATCCTCGTCGGACTGCTCACCGTTGCCATGTTCGCCATGCACGGCGCGCTCTATCTTTATCTCAAAGTTCCCCATGGCGAACTTCATCAGCGCGTCGGCCGGTGGATGTGGCATACCTGGGGCATGTTCCTGGTGATGTACCTGTTGACCACGATCTACACGCTCCTCGCCGTTCACGGGGCGACGCAAAATTTCCAGCGCTGGCCCTGGGCCGCGGCAATCGTCGTCGTCAACGTCCTGGCCATCGCCAACGTCCCGCGAACGGTTTTCGCCGACAAGCCGGGCCAGGCCTTCGCCTCGAGCTGCGTCACCATCATCGCGCTGGTGGCGCTGTTCGGCATCGCCCTTTGGCCCAACCTCGTCGCCGCGCGAAACAACCCCGCCAACAGCCTTTCCATCTATCGCGCCGCCTCCAGCCTACTGGCGTCCCTGCTCTTCGGCGTGGCCGTGGGAAACGCAATGATCGGCATCCCGCTGAACGACCGCGGCGTGTTCCTCGGAACTTTTTGGGACGAGATCGGCCCCTATC
>JBEKXM010000427.1:0-4366 GCA_049512115.1 Tepidisphaeraceae bacterium
CCTGGTTTTCCAAATTCGTGAGCCAGGACTGGTACGGCGCGGCAATGACCTCTGCAAGCCTCAGGTCAATTGTCACCGAGGCTCGGCTCACTGCGTCTCTATACGCCTCTGGATAAGAACCATGTGTTTTCAACCATAATCCACGCGCTGCGTCTAGCCCGATCTGGGCGGCAACGCTCCATTCGTTACCATCAAATTGTGAGTCCTTAGTTGTCCTAATACCTATGGCTCCGTCTGTGATTAGATTCGCTGGACCTTCGCTGCCAAGAACTATGTCGACACTTATCGGTAGTGTGAGTCCACGTCCGTAAAAGTCCAGAAGAGGCCAAGAGTAGCAGTGTTGCAGCAGCGCGTTCTCCACCATATGCCAACGTCGGAGGGAACCGAACTTCTCGTGAAAAGTGTTCACTGCGGTAACGCGACTGTTAGTGGCCTGAAATGGCTGGCTTATAACATCTACGAGGGATCCTAAAGCGGAATCGACCTCGCCAAATGTATTCGCTTTGTCCCAGTCACACTTCAGTTCAAGTTTGGCAATTCTCAAAATTTGTGCAGGTTCCAACTGCCCGAATTGCAAAAGCTCGGCGACAAGTTTAGCTCCGGCATTCGGTGAAATATTATTCCGAGCATCCCACTTACACCTCTCGCGCACAGACTCAAGAACCGGAATGAAGTCTGCATAATAACCGAGCTTGCTCTTCGGGATTCGGCAGAGACTTTCCAAGACGACCGGAGGAAGCGATTCCAACCGGGCCGCGCCAGACGTATGTAGTTTGGGGATATCAAAAGGCAAATCGGCGACGATCGGGTCAAATACCTCGGCCAATTGCGAGTTACTTGGCGATTCAATTGTCGATAGGAGCGACACGCCAAATGCAAGCTTTTGAGACTCGATCCACCGGGCGGATGGCATGACCGAGGCCTTCGAGCCGGTCTCCGACAACGCATCCCCCTTGTCTCCCAGAACTCCCGTGCGAGAGAAATTGTAAATAGATGCCATGGCTATTTAACCACCAGAGGGAACGCTGTAACAGAAGCTTTATGTTTATTGTAAAAAGCCAGAGCGTTTCCGGGAGAAAGCCCTTGAACTAGGAAACGCGTCGCACCTTCGTTGATTCGGACAAGCCCATAAGCGTTAGCCGAATCCACCCCCAACTGGAGTATGCTCGGCGGACGAGCCGTTACAACGCCGTCCGGACCAGAGCTCACATGAAGGAAAACATCGGTACCGTCGTCACTTAACTCGACAAACCCTTTGTCGGTGTGAAATCGGGCAAAGACTTTCGCTCGTAGATTTCTCAAAGCGTCAGATTTTCCAGCGCCCTCATCACTTGGCGTTTCTGGCACAACGGTCCTCGCTGCTAGCAAGGCCGGCTCTTGTCGGGCCACAGCCGACGCCGGGTCTTCAGACAACTTGTAACTAGTGGCATTGAAAGAAACGACGTTATCGGTGGACGTAGTATCGGCGTCATTCGCAGGCCGAGCGTTCAAGGCGCGCAAACGTTCTTCGTCGTTCAGCCCGCCCTTTTCGATCGCGAGGTTTATGTCGAGGCGGCGCAGTTTTTGCAACACTTCGTCGTCGTCGATCAGTCGCAAGAACCTATCCGCAGAAGCGTTTTGGATTTGCGCCCCTCTCTCCCATCGCTGGATCGAGGAGCTCCCAAAGCCGGTGAGCTGCGCCAGTTCCGTTCGCGACAGACGGTGTCGCTTTCGGAATTCAATGATCTTGCGCGGCGTCCACACATTCAGATATCGGCAGACAGCCTCATGCTGGATGTTCTCCGCGCGCTCGTCCGTGTACGCGAACCCGCACGATTCGCAGGTCCATGTCGGGACCTTCACGGTGAGGGTCACCGGGCTGTCAGCTCCATACCCGAAGCTCACATCTTTCTCCACCTCTCGAACCGAGGGTGCCCCACACTGCAGGCAGTCGCGAGTTTCGTTCATGGGCGTACCGCTTTGTTGTTGATCCATCGGGCCCCCGCTCCACCTTTAGGCAACCGACCCTCAGATCGGATATGTGTCACCGTCGTAATGGAAGCTCAACGCGAGCAAGAAATCGCCGTACGGTTGAATTTTGATATAAATAGATGGTCTATTATTTCGACTGTACGTCTTTGTGACATAAGCAATCCCCTTCAGAGGCGGCCTCATAACTTCGCGTGTCCAGTATCTACTATTTTCAACTAACGACTGGACAAAATCGCGAGACCCTACCGGCGTGAACCAGTCTCCCGTCTCGTCATCGATCACTCGGTGCGGGTACCAGCGGCTTGGAACACCCTCCCATCGGGGAACTATCCAGGAAAGCGGGTTGCTGCACAGACGAATTAACTCGTTGCGCTCCTGCTCTGCGAGCACCTGCCCCTCCGCCGATTATTTGGTTGGGCGTATGATACCATTTTTGGCCGATTGTCAAGCGAATAATTTGATGTGGGCGTGTGAATGGGCGCTTGACAACATGATACGCCCTATCATATGGTGCTCCGGTTAACGCATTGTTAATCTGTCCGGCGGCCACAATGGATGATGGAGCGGTACCCAGTTCGCCGCCACTTTCCTCAAAATCAGAGGTAGGTCTCATGAGCAGGACATTCGGACTCCCCGAAAAGAGCGGTCTCCCAATGGCGCAGCATCGGCATCTCGATGTCCTGAGCGGCCACGTCGGCTTTCTCGGACGACGCAGGGTGGACAAAATCGTGAGCAAGGAAGCCGAGTACTCGCTCAAAAAGATCGCCGTCGCGAGGAATCAAGCGCTCGAACGGATCGCCACCGACGACATCACCGCTACTGAACTAGCAGTCACCGGCAGTATCCGTGCGAATTTGCAGCGGTTGGCATCCACACTTGCCGAAGATGCGGCCGCGGAAACCGGCGCTTCGCAGTTGCGGTTGAGCACGCTCGGTGCGGCCGAACGGCTGAGTCACGTCATAAACCGCAGTGATTCATATGCTGCAGTGCGCTCTCGTCGGCAATCGAACGAACTGTCCGAAGCTGAGGCGGAAGCACTGAATTCTCGATCCGACGCCGATCTGGCCGCGGATGTCGAACGTACGGACCTTCGGGTCGCGAAGACCAAAGCCTTCGTCGACGAAGTGTTCGATTCTACGGTGGAGTCCCTAAAACGCTCGTTCGATTTCGAACACTGACCGCCCCAATAAACGGGAGAAGGATCACCATGAGAACCGCTATCGAAGGATCACTGTCTCGTCTCGCCAGTAAGGTCGAAGCGATCGAGGTCCGTCTCGACGCCATCCAAAAAGTCTGCCCAGCTGTGTCCACTTTTGCCGGCGGAACGATCGAGCATCTTGGCGACGTGGTCGCGGCCGCCACCAAGGACAACAGAGCGAATGTCGCCGGCCATTTGCGCGCGCTGCACGAAGCCGCCGCCGCCGATAGTCGCGAGGGGTTGCGCAGCCAGTCATTCGGGAAACCCCTTATGCCTCCGATCGTCATCGACGGTGAATTCACGAAAGACAAGGGAGAGTAATGTGCTCAACGAACTATTCCAGTGGTTCAGTGGGCATTCGCCAACGGTCCTGCGCGGTGAAAGCCGCCAAGCGACCCATGGAATAGCGTTGACTGGGGGTCTCGTCGCGACGGCGACCCTGACTACGAGCGCCATTTGGGGAGTCGCCGGTTATGCGCTATCCGGCGATTCTCTATATGGCGGTGCCATTGGTGCGACCATGGGCGCTAGCTTCGCACTGTCGATCGATCGGATTGGGGCCTACGCCCTCGATGCGCAAAAGCCGGGCTGGGGCAGAAGCCTGGCCATGGTCATCATCCGGGGCTCGATGAGCGTGCTAATATCGGGTATTACGACCGAGCGTATCGTGCCAGTGCTGCTCGGAAAAGACAGCGAACGGGTGGCGATTGAGCAACGCGAAGAGAAAGACGCCGAACGGGCCAAGGTGCTACCTGAACGTTACAATATCGCGGGATTGCGCGCGAACATTACTCTGGCCGACGGGGCGGCGAGCGTAGCTCAAAAAGCCGTCGAGACAATTCCGGCGGTCATTGTGAAGATGGAGGCGGATGCACGCGGATGCGCACGAATTCTTGCCGCCCGACGCAGCGCTCTTCTTGAGCGCGGCGTCGCGGAAGCCGAACGCAACCACCAGCTTGCTGCGCTGATGTCGCACTGCGCCGCACTGGAGACTTCGGCGCAACGCGAACTTCGCCTCTATCGAGAATCCTCGCAGAAGGCCCTCGCCGATGCGATTGCCGGTCAGTCAGCGGCACACGCTGCCTTGGCAACGGCCGACAAACTCATGAACTAAAATCGACTCGAAGCTGCAAAGAAGGACAGCGAAATCATCACCAGCATGTCGTCCATCGTCGCCGACAGCATTCTAAACAGGAG
>JBEKXM010000428.1:0-4359 GCA_049512115.1 Tepidisphaeraceae bacterium
TAAGATGTCTCGCAGAAGGGGGAGGGGCTGGACGAAATTTCCGCGTTTTCCCCAGTCCCAGACGATTTCCATTACGATGAGGCCCATGGCGCAGAGATAATTGACGCCGAGGACGAAGGCGGATCGTCGCCAGAGGGCTTTGTAGGTGGATTTGCGGCGATTGGGGTCGGCGGCTCGGGGCAGGAAGATGATGCCGATGCTGAGTCCGGAGATGAAGATGAACCCCCCCGCCGCGAAGCGGGTGTAACTGCCCAGCAGATTTCCCAGGAAGTTGCCGAACTGGACGTTCTTGTAGACCAGGTGAACGAGAAGCATGTCGACGAGGCATAGCCCTCGCCAAAAGTCGAGGCGTTGGTCGCGAGACAGGGATTGGCGAGAAGAAGGCATGGATGTAATAATAGGCCGTCAGGCTACGGTGCCCCTGGAGCGTTGGTTACTGTATGGTACTTCACCGAACTGAGCATATCAAGTCCATACGACGGAGAAACGATGCAGAACTGCGTAAAGTTATTTTTTTTAATTCTGGTTCCCACGTTCGCATACGGTGAGATCGTGAAAACTACAGTTCATTATCGTCAAGGGGACACGGATCTTGAGGGAATTCTGGTGTATGACAACAGCGTTCAGGCCCCCCGGCCTGGGGTGCTGGTTTTTCCGGAATGGTGGGGCTTGAACGATTATCCCAAACACCGGGCGGAACAGCTTGCCCAGCTTGGCTACGTTGCCTTGGCGGCGGACATGTACGGCAACGACCAGGTGACGGACGCGGCCGACGTGGCCGCCAAATGGATGGGCGGCGTTAGAGGCGATCTCGATCTGATGCGAGCCCGCGCCAAGGCGGCGTTGGACGTACTGGCCAAGGACCCGCACGTGGATCCGAGCCGGATCGCGGCGATCGGGTATTGCTTCGGCGGCACGGTGGCGCTGGAGCTGGCCCGCAGCGGGGCGCCGATTGCGGGTGTGGTGTCGTTCCACGGCGGGCTGGATACGACCCGGCCGGGCGATGCCAGGAATATCAAGGGGAAGATACTGGTTTGCACGGGTGGGGACGATGCGTTCGTGCCCGCGGCCCAGGTGGAGGCTTTCGAGGATGAGATGCGGCAGGCAAACGTGAATTGGCAGGTGATCGTGTATGGGGGGGCGCATCATGCGTTTACCAATCCCCAGGCGGATTCGCATCACATCCCCAATATCGCCTATAACGCGGATGCGGACCGGCGGTCCTGGTCGGCGATGCGGGGGTTTTTTGAGGAGATTTTTCATTGATCGAGGCGGAAAACGGGGGTCGGAGGGGGTTTGCGGCATGAAATTGAGTGGACAACGTCTATAATTCGTAGAGTTCACAGTGGAGAATCCCCATGGGCGTTTTTGCGTATGAGGCGATGAATTCGTCCGGCCAGGAAGTCAAGGACGAAATCGAAGCGGGATCGACCGAAGAAGCGATTGCCAAGATTCGCGGCAAGGGATTTTTTCCCACCAAAGTTCGCGAGAAGGCGCAAAAGAAATCGCAGAAGAAGAAATCCGCGGCCGGCGACACGGCGCCGTTGCAGAAGAAGCGGAAGATGCCGATCTCCATCGGCGGCGTGCCGCGAAAGCAACTGGTGATGTTCACCCGGCAGCTTTCGACGCTTCAGGACGCCGGCCTGCCGATTCTGCGGAGCCTGCAGATTCTGGAGTCGCAGCAGAAGCCGGGGCTTCTGAAGGCGATCATCGGCGGCGTCGCCGACGAGGTGGAAGGCGGAGGCTCTCTGTCCGACGCGATGGCGAAATTCCCCAAGGCGTTCGACAAGTTGTACGTGAACATGATCAACGCCGGGGAGGCGGGCGGCGTGCTGGACCTGATTCTGGCGCGTCTGGCGGAGTTCATGGAGAAGGCCGCGAAGCTGAAGAAAAAAGTCATCGGGGCGATGATTTATCCGTGCGTGGTGATCAGCATCGCGGTGGGCGTGGTGTCGCTGATCATGATCGTGGTGATCCCGAAGTTCAAGACGATTTTCGCGGATTTCAAGACGGAATTGCCGCCGATCACCAAGATGCTTTTGGCCATCAGCTATTGGTTTTCCCAGCAATACGGCTGGGCGTACGTGCTGGTATCGCCGCTGCTGCTGGTGGGTCTGCTGAAGCTGATCCAGCTTAGCGAAGGGGGAAAATATCTGGTGGACGCGGTGAAGCTGAAGATTCCGGTTCTGGGCGGCATCGTGGGCAAATCGTCGATCGCCCGCTTCACGCGCACGCTGGGAACGCTGATCAGCGCCGGCGTGCCGATCCTGGACGCGATCAACATCACGAAGGAAACGTGCGGGAACGAGGTGTACACCCGCGCCCTCAGCAAGGTTCACGATGCCATTCGGGAAGGCGAATCCATGGCCGACCCGCTCCGCGCCACCAAGGTTTGCGACGCCATCGTGGTCAACATGATCGACGTCGGCGAAGAGACGGGCGACCTGGACAAGATGCTCATCAAGGTCGCCGACAACTACGACAGCGACGTGGACGTGCTGGTCGGGTCGCTGATCAGCATTCTGGAGCCGATCATGGTGGTGGTCCTGGGCCTGATCGTTGGATTCATTGTCGTCGCGCTATTCATGCCGATGGTCGCCCTGATCGAGACGATTTCCGCTCCGAAACATTGAGCTCCGAACCCGTGCTTCGATCTGCCGTGGCTCCAGGCCCCGCATGTGCATGCGGGGCTGCGCGGGGCGCGTTCACCTTGATTGAAACCCTCACGACCGTCGCCATCCTGGTAATCGTGGTGGGGCTGATGGTGAGCCTATCGCGTCACCTTCGATTGGCGTCGACGGTGGATTTGACCAAGGACATCCTCCACCGGCTGGACGCGGCGATGGCGGCGTACGTCCGCCAGAACGGCACGATCCCGGTCGTCCCAGCGTTCATCAGCGATCAACAGGTCCCGCCGGAGATCCAGTTGCGCCGCCCGGCGGAGCGAAACGACGAGGCGTTCATCCGGGCGCTGAAATCGGCCGGGCTGCTCACCGGGCAGTTCGACGATCTTTCGATCGCGTATTACGACGAGGCGCGTGTCCGCGATGCCTGGGGGAGTCCAATCGTTTTCATGTCGCACATGCACCCGGCGATCGGAATGAACCCCAAGGGGTGGTTTTTCTTCAGCGCCGGGCCCGACCGGCAATATCTCACCCGCGACGACAATCTTTACAGCTACGATCAGCCGGTGGTGCAGCCGTGAAATAACGGACATCACAGGATGCAAACCCACGGCAGCGCCGTGGGCGCTTGGGGCAGATCGTCTGGCTTTGGGACGGCTTCTAAGTGAAAAGGTGGCGAATGGGGGGAGCACCCCCCTATCATCGGATTGGTCACTATCGGAGAAATTGGCAAAATGAGTCATCCTCGCGCCGCGACGGTCGGGCAATTGAAGGAATCGGGATATAAGCCGTGCTCGGTGAAAGACGAGTTGCGGAGGAACATTATCCGCAAACTGAAGGCTGGGGAGGAGCTTTTTCCGGGGCTGGTGGGATATCGGGATTCGGTGATTCCGCAGATCGTCAACGGGATCCTTTCCAAACACGATCTGCTGTTTCTAGGTCTGCGCGGGCAGGCGAAGACGCGGATTCTGCGGATGTTGCCGATGCTGCTGGATGAGTGGATTCCGGTGCTGGGGGGCACGGAGATCAACGACGATCCGCTGGAGCCCGGGACAAAGACCGGAAGGCGGATCGTGGCGGAGCAGGGAGACGACGCGGCGGTGGAATGGGTGCATCGGGAGGACCGGTATCACGAGAAGCTGGCGACGCCGGACGTCACGATCGCGGATTTGATCGGGGAGATCGATTTGGTGAAACATGCGGAGGGGAGATATCTGTCGGATGAATCGACGATGCATTATGGGCTGATCCCCAGGAGCAACCGGGGGATTTTCGCGATCAACGAGTTGCCGGATTTGGCCCCGCGGATTCAGGTGGGATTGTTCAACGTGCTGGAAGAGCGGGACGTGCAGATTCGGGGGTACCCGATCCGGCTGGAGCTGGACGTGTGCCTGGTGTTCAGCGCCAATCCGGAGGATTACACGAATCGGGGCCGGATCGTGACGCCGCTGAAGGACCGGATCGGATCGGTGATCCGTACGCATTATCCGGAGACGATCGCGGAGGGAATTCAGATCGCGCAGGAGAACGCGTGGCTGGATCGCA
Source organism: Tepidisphaeraceae bacterium (assembly GCA_049512115.1). Classification (GTDB taxonomy): domain Bacteria; phylum Planctomycetota; class Phycisphaerae; order Tepidisphaerales; family Tepidisphaeraceae; genus PALSA-1353. The sequence goes on from JBEKXM010000428.1 coordinate 4,170, forward strand.
AGGGGAAGTCGCAAAGCGACAGCGACGTTCGGGTGGAGGTGCCGGCGTTCATGAACGAGATCGTGGAGGAGGTGGTTCGGCTGGCGCGGAGCAGCCCGCACGTTTCGCAGGCGTCGGGAGTGTCGGTGCGGACGAGCATCGCGAACCTGGAGACGGTCGTGAGCAACGCGGAGCGGAGGGGACTGGCGAC
>JBEKXM010000429.1:0-4354 GCA_049512115.1 Tepidisphaeraceae bacterium
TGTCCGTTATCCTTCAATGCGTTGGCGAGATTGTTATGTGCCGCGGCGTATTGGGGCCTGAGCTGAATGGCCCGCCGATGGGCCGCGATCGCCTCGTCAAGTTGCCCCATCTCCCTCAGTGCGGCGCCCAGATTATTGTGCGCTTCGACAAGATCGGGCTTAAGCCGAATGGCCTGCCGAAAGGAAGCGATGGCTTCATCAAGTTGCCCCTTGCCTTGCAAGGCGATGCCCAGATTGTTGAACGCCTCGAACATATCGGGCTTCAACCGGATGATCGTTTGAAACGCCGCGACCGCGCCGTCGAAATTCTCCAACGTTTGCAGGCACGCGCCGATCTCGCCGAGGGCTTCGATGAAATCGGGTTTGAGCGCCGCGGCCTGTTGAAACGCTTCCAGGGCCTCGGCGGTTTTCCCCCCGGCCGATAGTGCCTTGCCCCATTCGAAATAGGCGCCCGCCAGGTTCGATTTCGCCACGGCAAAGTCGCTCTGGAGCCGGATCGCCGTCTTGAATGCGGCGATGGCTTCGACCACTCGCCCGTTTCGTTGCAGGCATCCACCCAGATTGTTATGGGCTTCGGGGAGGCTGGGCTTCAGCGCGGCGATCCTTTGGTAAACTTCAATCGCTTCATTCAGCTTTCCGGTCTGATAGAGACATCCGCCAAGCACATTGAGCGCGTCCACGTTGTCCGGCTCACGCCGAAGGACCTGCCGGCAGAGCTTTTCCGCGGCATGGGGGCTCCCCGCCTGATATTGGGCGATGGCGGCCTGGAGGGCTTGGCGAACGGCGTGATCCGGCATAGATCGTTGGATGGATGATACCCCATTTACGTCTTGCGTCTCGGCCGCTTCATCAGAATCGGAAGCGCCGCCAAGACAACCGCGAAACTGGCCGGCTCCGGAAGTACGATGTTTCCGGCGAGATACTGAACCAGGACGTTGGCCTGGGGCGATCCCAGGCCGGTACACTCGTCGTAACCGGGACCGGCCGAATAGACGCCGTTGGTGCCGGTCGTGATGTCGTTAAACGCCTGGCTGTAGAGCGGAGTTCCGACCAGGGCGTACAACATGGGCAAAGTCTGAGTGGCGCCGTCGAGGGTGCCCAGACCGTTAAGCGCGCGGCCCTGATCCGCAATGGCGAGCAAAGCGGCCCACTGGGGCGCGCCGGCGCTGGTGCCCCCGATGACCTGGGGGGTGCTTACTCCATTGACGTAAATGTCGAAGCCGGTCAACGGATCGGCGTCGTAGGCCACGTCGGGCGTCGTGCGGAATCCGGTGTTTTGCACCGCCGATTGATAAGCCGGCTCAGGCTCATATTGGCTGGTTCCCCCGCCGGTGGTCCCGTATTGGTTGTTCCAGACGGTTTCGCTCTGGTAGGCGTTGTTGGCTCCAAGCGTCAGGGACGTGCCGCCGACGCCGACGACGTTGTTCGACGCCGAGGGATGGGTCGTCTCGGCGGAGTCGCCCGCGGCGGCGACGTCGGTGACCCCGGTATGGCCCGCTTTCGTCGTGTAGAGATGGTCCAAAGTGGAATCGGTGTCGAATTCCTGACGCGTATAACTTATCGAGACCACCGACACGCCGCTGGCGATCTTCGCTTCAGCGACGGCGTCGTTGAGGTCGGGGTCCCTGGCGGAATTGGCCTCGACGACGAGGATGTTGGCGGCGGGGGCAATGGCGTGAGCCCATTCCACGTCGAGCGCGGTCTCGATGGTTTCGGTGCCGGTCGACGCGGTCGAAGGCGGCGCTCCGCCGAGTTCTCCCATCACGGAAAGCGACCAGCCTGATCCCGGATTGGGCAGTCCAAACGCGGCGTCGAAGTTGGCGAGGTCGGTGTTGAGGGTCAGGTCGTTATCGACCTCGATGAGGGCGATGGTCTGCCCCGCGCCGTTTCCCCCAACGGCGCCGCCGTTGAACGTGATCTGATTGAACCCGTACGCGGTCTCAATTTGCGTCGGAGTAAACCCCTGAAGCAACCGTCGCCCCTCCAGGGCCTCAAACAAAACAAGCGTCCGGGACATACAGTTGATTATTGTTCACGTCCGCGCTTCGGGCCAATGGAAATCCACGCCAAACCCGGCAAGCCGCATTCATCCGGCGCAGCCGGCCGATTCAGTATGGGACGTTCATGGTGAAGTTCGGCAGAGTCGGGGGTTTGGGCTGAGAAACTGTCCGAAATCTCGGTTAAGTTCCTAACCATCGCCGGCGATTCGACTGGCCAACGGCGTTTCCGGACAGCTTCTAAACACGGGATGGGAGCGCTCCGATGCTATTCAAAGATTGCCATGCGAATTCTGATCGTCGATGACGATGATTTGTCGTTGCAGATTCTCGATGGGGTCCTGGACGAGATGGGCTACGAGGTGGACCGCGCCCGCGACGGCCGGGAGGCGATGGAGAAGCTGCAAGGAGGCGAAACCCACATTGTCATCACCGACTGGGAGATGCCGACGATGAACGGCATGGACCTTTGCCGGGCGATCCGTGCCAGCGATCTCATCGGATACGTCTATATCATCATGCTGACCGGCCGGGACGGCGGTCAGCAGAAGATCGACGGCCTCAATGCGGGAGCCGATGCCTTTCTGGTCAAGCCGCTGAATTCGGACGAGTTGGTTGTCAGCCTGAAAACGGCCGAGCGGATTTTGAGCCTGGAGACGCGGGACCTGACGATGTTCGCGCTGGCCAAGCTGTCGGAAAGCCGCGACCCGGAAACCGGCGCGCACGTCGACCGCGTGCAGAGCTATGCCCGCGCGGTGGCCCAACAACTGTCGACCACGGACAAATTCCGCGGGATAGTGGACGGGGAATTCATCCGCCTGATCCATCAGACCAGCCCGTTGCACGACATCGGAAAGGTCGCCATCCCCGATAGCATCCTGCTGAAGCCGGGCAAGCTTTCGCCCGAGGAAATGGCCATCATGCGGACGCATGCGGCGATCGGTTCCCAGACCTTGGATGCCTCCCACAAGCGATTTCCCAACGTCCGGTTTCTCCAGATGGCGCGCGACATCGCCCTGTCCCATCACGAGCGATGGGACGGCAGGGGATATCCGGATGGTTTGAAGGGGGAGCAGATTCCCCTGGCGGCGCGGATCGTCACCATCGCCGACGTCTACGACGCCCTGACCAGCCGACGCATTTACCGCGAGGCGATGAGCCACGCCATGGCCAGGCAATACCTCCTTCAGCAGCGCGGATTGCATTTCGATCCCGACGTGGTGGAAGCGTTTCTTCACATCGAAAAGCAATTCATCGCGATCCACGCCAGGTTCAGGGACGACCAGCGCAAGCGTTCCAACGAGGCGCAACAAGCGGCGGTATTGTTTGCCGCCAAGCAGGCCGCGGTTCCGCAGGCGCGGGATCGCGTGGTGGTGGTTGACGACGATGCGGTGACGCGGTCGCTGATCGCGGATTTTCTCAGCGCCCACGGCTTCGCCCCGGCCAGCTTTGACGACCCGGCCAAGGCGCTGGAGTCGATCAAGCAGCAGCGCCCGCGGCTGATCATTTCCGACTGGGAAATGCCCGAGATGGACGGCCTGGAACTCTGCCGCCGGGTGCGCGCCCAATCCCGCGGCGATTACGTGCATTTCATCTTGCTGACGGTTCACGCCGGCAAGGAAGAACTGGCCCAAGCCTTCGACGCCGGTGTGGATGATTTCCTGGCCAAGCCCTTCGAGGAAACGGAGCTGATGGCGCGGATTCGTTCCGGATTGCGCTCCGCCGCGTTCCACGAGGAGGTTTTGCGACAGACTCAGGGCTCCAGGCAGATGAACGAGCAGTTGATAAGCCTGAACAGCCGGCTGGAAAGCCTGGCGACCACCGATGATCTGACCGGGCTGTATAACCGTCGGGAAGCGATACGGCGTCTGGAAGAGCAGTGGACGACGGACGACGGGCGTCAGCGGCCGCTGGAGGTGGTGATTTTGGATATCGATCACTTCAAGCGCATCAACGACGAATACGGACATTTGGCGGGAGACCAGGTGCTGCGTGAAGTGGCCCAGACGTTGAGGAAATGCGTCCGCAGCACCGATGCCGTGTGTCGCATCGGGGGCGAAGAGTTCCTGATTATCCTTCCCTTCCAGACCACGTTGGAGGCGGAGTCGTGCGCCGATCGCTGCCGCGAGGCGGTGGCGGCGAAAAAATTCGAATATCGCGGGCAGTTGCTGAAGACCACGCTGAGCGCCGGCATCGCCGGCCGCCGGGCCGAAATGCCCTCTTGCGACGATCTGCTGTCCGAAGCGGACACCGCGTTGTACAAGGCCAAGCGCAGCGGCCGAAACACCGTGCAGCGCGGGCGAAAAGCCCCCGACCAGGCTCCCCCGCCGAAGACCGACGCCGCCTGACCGCACCCC
>JBEKXM010000430.1:0-4352 GCA_049512115.1 Tepidisphaeraceae bacterium
GCGTTGGAAGAAAATGACGTGCGTGGGGAGTTCGACCAGATCGACTTGAACGCCGTTGCGCGAGGCGTCGTCGAGCAGATCGGCGAGCTTGTGCATTCTGGCTTGGCTGATGGTCAGGCCGGCGGTTGCGCCTTCCGCGCCGGCGAAGTCGTAGAAATTAACCAATTCCCAATCGGCCCGCCCGTGGGTGACCAGCGGATCATCCATCTGACCCATCCGCCAGTCCGTGGCTGGGCGATTGTTCAGGAGGTTCTTCAGCGTTCCGGCCGATTTTTCCGCCGCGTTCATGCTGAGGAGCGAGGCCAGGCGGTACTCCACCGGATTGAGGGACGGATTGAACCGGGTGAGCAGATCGTCCTCGGACGCGGTTCTGCGGGAATCGAAATCGCTCAGATCGAGACAAAGGACGAATCGGCGCGGGGCGTGGTCGTGGAAAGTGAGTCGGGCGGCGCGGTCGATCTCGTCAAAAATCGCGCCCGGCAAACCGGCGTTGTAAACCCGCGCGCCGCCCCAGCCGGGATGCTGCGGGTCCAATCCCACTTCCACGCGCGAATTGCCGAGCAGCACGACATCCCACCTCCGCGAGCGCAACTGCTCGGCCTTGGCCAGCCGGCTCCCGATCGCATCCTTGAATCGCCAGTACCGCTCCGATCCGACCAGGCGGTAAACGTCGAACGGATCCATCAGCAGGTTGGCTCCGGCGATGGCCAACAAAATCCCCGCGATGATCGAAAGCAGCCGGCGAAGATATTGCGCGTGCATCGGTTGCTCGATTCAGAACTGATAGTAAATGAACTCGCTGGCGCGCCAGAGGTAAAGGATGCTGGCGATGGCGGCGACGGCGGCGATGGATGCCCAGAGCGCGGTTGGCCGCCAGAGCAGGCGCCCGCTCTGCCGCGAGGGTGGCGGGGGCAGCACGCCGAGCGCCGGCCGCGCCAGGGACATCACCTTCTGCGTGTTGGGCGCCCAGAAGACCATCGCCAGCAGCGGCACGATCGTGGCCCATCGCGTGCGATCGATCCAGAACTGCCGAAGATCGAATCCGTGGCCGCCAAACAAACCCAAGAGCATCCGTCCGGCTGCGTGAAAATTGTCGGCCCGGAAAAATACCCGAGCAACGGCGACGCTGAGAAACGTCAATGCGCCTGGCCAAGCCGCGCTCGCCGCTATGCGCCGGGCCTCGGCTCGGCGATTTTTGTGAAACGCCTGCCAGGCGTGATGGACAATCAGATAGGCTGCATGAAGGCCGCCCCAGGCGACGAACGTCCAGTTGGCGCCGTGCCAGAGTCCGCCGAGGAGCATGGTAATCGTGAGGTTCAAATATCGCCGGAATTGTCCGCGCCGGTTTCCGCCCAGGGGAAAGTAGAGGTACTCGCGCAGGAATCGCGAAAGGGTGATGTGCCAGCGTCGCCAGAAATCGGAGACGTTGCGGGCCTGATAGGGGGAATTGAAGTTGACGGGCAGGCGAAATCCGAACATCCGGGCCAGACCGAGCGCCATGTCGGTGTATCCCGAGAAATCGAAATAGATTTGCAGGGAATACGCCAGCGTCGCCAGCCAGGCCGACGCGAAATCGGGAGAAACCCCGGCCGCCGACGCCGTGAAAACACGAGTGGCCGTCGAGGAAATCGAATCGGCAATGAGGACTTTCTTGGCAAGTCCGAAGAAGAAGAGCGTAAGCCCCACGCCGAGGTTCTTGGCGCTCAGGCCGAGCGTGGTTCGCCGGGCGAATTGCGGCAGGACGTCGCGCGGATGGACGATCGGCCCGGCGATCAGTTGCGGAAAAAACAGCACCATCAGGCAGTAATACAGAAAATTCCTCGAATATCCCCGCCCATTGTACGTGTCCACCAAATAGGCGATTTTCTGAAAGGTAAAAAATGAAATCCCCAGCGGCAAGACAATCGCGCCCAGGCCGAAGGATTTGCCGAAAATCCGGTCGAAGTTCCAGATCAGGAACCCGGCATATTTGAAATAGCCCAGTGCGCCCAGGTTGAAGACGAGCCCGACGATAAGCCCCGCCTTTCGCAGCCGGGGATGGGAGGCCCGAAGCCAAACAGTTCCGATGAGATAATTGACCGCGAGCGAAACCAGCAGCAGTCCAAGAAAAGCGCGGCTCCAGTAGGCGTAAAAGAACATGGAGCAGAGGATGAGCCAGACGAACGCCGGCGTTCGCCAGCCGAAATGTCCGAGGATTCCGAAGACGATCAGGGTGACGGGGAGGAAGGCAAAGAGGAAGGTGTAGGAGTTAAAGAGCATCCGGCACGGCTCATGACCAGTCGATTTTTTTCGCCTCGCCCCAGAGATTCTCCAGGTCGTAATAGAGCCGGGCTTCCTGGTTGAAGACGTGGACGACCACGTCGACGTAATCGACGGCGATCCAGGTTTCGCCTTCATATCCGGAGCGGTGGAAGCTTGGGAAGCCCATTTTCTGGCCCAATTCGTCGACGTCGTCGCAAACGCTGCGCATCTGGCGGGCGCTGGTGCCGGTGGCGATGACGTAAAAGTCGGTCACGGGCGACACGCCCGCCATGTCCAGCACGAGCACGTCGTGGCAGCGGGTGTTGTGGAGGAGCCTGGCGGCTTCGATGGCGAATTTTTTTGATGCCGCCAGGCGCTCGGCTTGCGCCGCGACGTGTTCGGCCTGGCTTTGCTCGGGGGCTTGCGTTGCGATAGGGCGTCCTATGATGCACCTTCCTTTCTCAATCGAATTTCGATGACTTCCGCCGGGCAATTGATTCTGACTGGTATTGATGAAAAGCCAAGCCCGCGGTTGACGACCAGCCAGGTCTCGTGATAGCGGTTGATCCCCCCGATGAATTTAGCCGGGAGCGAATCGTGGCGGACGACGGGGATTTTTCCCGGGAAGCAGATTTGTCCGCCGTGGGTGTGGCCGGCGAGGAACAGGTCGGCGTTGAGAAACCGGGATTTGCGGATCAGATCGGGATAATGGGAAAGGGCGACGCGGACGGTGTTGGGCTTTTTCGGACCGAGGGAATGCAGGAAAAGGGGATCGAAGTCCTTGCGAGCGACGCCGGCGATGCCGATCAGTTCTAGGCTGGCCGATCCGGAATGCAGCGACAGGCAACGATGGTCCACGAGGGTGACGTTCAGGCTCGCCAGCGGGGGGCCGAGGAGGTCGCCGTCGTGGTTGCCGAGAACGGTGACGGCGCCGAGGCGGCTGGTGAGCGAGTTGAGGAGTCTGCGAAGGATCGGCAGCACGCGGCGATGATCGTGCTTGTCCTCGACGAAATCGCCGGTGAAGGCGATGAGGTCCGGGGGATCGGCGTTGTTGCGGGAGATGAGATCGTCATAAGCCTTGTCCCAGGCCGGGCGGGCGTGGAAGTCGCTGAGGTGCAGGATGCGAAATCCGTCCAGTTCCTGGGGCAAACCGGGGATGGGGAGTTGGGCATCGACCCATTCAAATCCCCTGGCGGAGAACAATTGCAGGCGCGGACCGGGCTCATCCGACCGAACGATCGGCTGCAATTCCCCAGGCTCGTGGACGTGGGGACGCTGGTCCGATGGCCAACCCCGCCCGGTTGCGGCGTCCATGCTGAAATCCGTCGTGCTTCTCACCACACCTTCACCTTGCAGCCACCTCCCTGCATGGGCTAAAATACGCATGGATCGCGGTAGTTGCGAATGGCGTGGCGGGCTGGGCCTGCATTGTCGCCATTGGTAGCCGACCGAACAAAATGAATCAACCGAATTTTTCCAAGCCCGTAGTGTACGCCCTTTACGTGAACGCCGCGCTGTTGCTGGCCATTTTAGCGGCCATTCTGGGGCACGGCAGGTCCACGATCCGGGCCGCCGACGCCCAGGCGGCGGCGGATTTGCCGCCGATCGCGGGGGGCAATGGCATATTCGTCATGCCTTGCCAGCTCCATCCCGAAGTGTGGGGATGCTATCTGCTGGACACGCAGCGGCAAGTCCTTTGCGTGTATGAATATCGGGCGGGGGAGAAGGCCCTGGTGTTGTCGGGAGCCAGGAATTTCCGCTTCGATTTGGATTTGAAGAACTACAATACGTTCCCGGCGTGGTATGATATCCAGAAGGCCGTGGACGACGCGGCCAAAAACCAGCGAGCGAATGAATCGCAGCTTCCGTCGCTGGCTCCGACGCCCGCGCATGACAGCAACCCCTAGGAGACGCTCATGGCCAAGATGTTTTATACGCTCGATGAGGCCAAGGCCGCCCTGGCCAAGAACGAGGAGGAAATCAAGCAATACACCCGTGAAGGCCGGTTGCGGGAATTTCGCGACGGTCCCCGGCTGATGTACAAGGCGGACCAGGTGGAGGCGCTCAAGGCGGAGCTGGCGGGCGGTGATCCGGTGGATCTTGGCGCTTCA
>JBEKXM010000431.1:0-4349 GCA_049512115.1 Tepidisphaeraceae bacterium
GACAACAGCCGCCGGAGAAGCGCGACCGGGAGGCGATTCGGAAGTTCGCCTACGAGTTAGGGCTGGAGCTTAAGAAAGAGTGCCAGCTTAACTAGGACCTGTTCATCGCGAATATCAATCTCCTTTCGTCAGCTTCTGGTATAGGACTGGATCGAGTTCTTCCAGACCTATGATGCCGTGCAAAATGAATCGCAACCTGGCAACCGAAACGTACGGCTTTCTTGACGGTCTCGACAGACTCAGCTTAACTTCTACATGGAATCGTTTATCCGACATTTCGGACGGGAACACAAGAAGGATGAAGATGAAAACAAGAATCAATCTTGCACATATGCTAGCACTGCCGCTTACGGTAATCGGCGCCACGTTGACGATGGCGGCTCAAACCGGTGCGGGAGCCAATGTTGCTCCGTCCAGGCCGCAGGGCCCTTGTGACATCTATGCCGCCGCCGGCGACCCCTGTGTGGCCGCTCACAGCACCACGCGAGCGCTGTACGCCTCCTATAATGGCCCGCTCTACCAGGTTTTGCGCCAGTCGGACGGCATTGCCCTGAATATCGGCGTCGTGCAGCCGATCGCATCGCCGGTCCCAGATGCGGGTGGTTATGCCAATGCGGCCGCGCAGGATGCCTTCTGTGCCAACACGTATTGCTGGATCACCAAAATCTACGATCAGTCACCCAGGCACAACGACCTCACCCAAGCGCCCCGCGGCGGATTCAACGGACCGGCGATGGGCGGGTTTAACAACCTCCCGCTCGCCGACATGGCGCCGATTACGATCATGGGCCACAAGGTTTACGGCGTCTTCATCGAACCCGGCATGGGCCTTCGCGCGGACGACGCCAAAGGCACAGCTGTAGACGACCAGGCGGAGGGGCAGTATTGGGTCATTAACGGCCGGCATTTCAACTCTGGTTGCTGCTTCGATTACGGCAATGCCGAGATCGACAGCCGCGACGACGACAACGGCACCATGGAAACCGCCTACTACGGTGACGCCCCTTGGTGGTATCACGGAAATCCTCCGGGCCCGTGGGTGATGACCGACCAGGAGAATAATTTGGTTGGATGCGTCAATCCGAATGGCTCCAATCTCTGCACAACCTTGCCGAACATCACATGGCGATTTGTGACCGCGATCGCCAAGGGCGAGCCGCACCACTGGACCTCCATGGGTGGGAACGCGCAGCAGGGCGCGCTGTCGGTGATGTTTGACGGGCCTCGCATCAACCCCACCTATGACCCGATGCGCAAGCAGGGGGCCATCCTGCTGGGCAACGGCGGCGACAACAGCAACGGCTCGCAAGGCACCTTCTATGAGGGCGCGATGACCGCCGCGGGCACCTTCCCATCGGACACAACCGACCAGTTGGTGCAGGCCAATGTTGTGGCTGCTGGGTACGATGTGCCAAAGCTGAATCTGGCTCCTGCATCGGCGACTGCCGCTCCGCCAGAACTTCAGAGCTTTTCGCCTGGCTCCTCGCGGGAGACAACTCTGAGTTTTACGAATACCACCGGGACGCCCGCAGTGGACGTCAAGTTGAGCATCTCCGCGCCAGCCAGGCATTGGACCGCCTTTGTTTCCGTCACTACCGAGACGTCGAAGACCTTCGCAGACCCGGTTGCGCCGGGTGCAAGCGTGAGCGCGACCTTCACGGTCACCTCGGGCCCCGAGGCCTTCAACGGCGATCTGGTTGGCATCGCCTCGTGGACGAACTCTGCCAGCGGCGCGAAGCAATCCGAGACAGCGGCCGAGAAGGTGCGGAACGCGAGCCCTGTCAGGATCAACGAGTTCCGCATCAGTTCCGGCTCTCCGAGCATCCCGACAAACTCGTTCATTGAGCTTTACAACGCAGGTTCTCAGAGCGTAGACATATCCAACTGGATGCTGACCGAGCACCCTGCCCAACAGGCCATCTTTTCGACGGTCAAGATCCCTGCCGGAACCAAGCTCGAGGCCGGCGGCTTCTACCTGCTCGGCCTGTCCAATTCAGGGCTTGCGGTTCCCGCGCACGCCGGCGATACCACAATTTACCTCCGCAGCACGGACGGCATGAAGGTCGGCGATGCGATCGCGATCGGCGCCGGCACCGAAGCGGAGACGCGCAAGATAGCAGAGATCGGAACGGCGGCCAGCAACCATACGACCTTGTGGCAGCCTCTTCCCGAGGGGCCGGTGATCACTATTCCCGCCGGCTCGATGAACGTGCCTGTCACGAGCACGGCCGGCTTCGTTACCGGCCAGAGGATTGCTCTCGGCTACGGCGCCACCTATCCCGCTGTCGCCAACACCGTGGAGCAGTACGAGGTGGCCACGGTTACCGCGGTCGGCAAACCGGGCACGCAAGCCTACCTTGCCGCGGACGCGCCCGCCGCTCTACTAATATCCAGGTGACCTCGGTCTCCGATATCTCTGGTGGGGACAATATCCGGCTGGACATAGACAGCGTCGGCCATGGGATCGAGACCGTTACCGTGACACACGTCGGCACCAAGGCGAAGCAAACAAATCTCGCTGTGGCTGCGAGCGCTGTCGCAACCTCGATCAAAGTCCGCCGCGCGGAGGGCTTTGCTGCCGGCGAAAAGATCATGATTGGCACTCCCGCAAATAAGGAGGTCGTAATCGTCACCGCAGTCGTCGGCGGAGGACCGGACGGCGCAGCCATCAACTTCACGCCGGCTCTCGCCAAGGCGCACATTCGCGATGAGAGGGTGGTATCTCCGGGTACGGGCATCGACCTGGCCGCCCCGCTCAAGTTCAACCATGCGGCCAACCTTCCCTTCAGCGATCGCGGAACGGGGATCAGCTTCCAGCCGGCGACGGCCTATGCTCATTCCAGCAACGAGCCCGTTCAGGCGCTCGGCACCGGCATCACTCTCGACGGCTCACTGACCAAGAATCACGAGATTAACTCGGTTGTGCGCGACGCCGCGGTCACTACGGCGGGCTACCAGGGCGCGCCCGCGCCTAACCAGTGGTTCGGAGGCCCCGAGCTCACCACGAACGCTCCCTTATTTGGCCGCACCATCTTTGTCAAAGAGGGCAGCATGGTACTGCGGGATGCCTCGGGCCTGATCGTCGACAGCCTCAACTACGGCGGCCTCGTCGATCCATGGGCCTCTGAAGGTTACCAAGCTGTTTCCGGGATAGGAAAGAGCGGTTGTTTCGCGCCCGCTCCCGGCGCGTCTGCGGGCATTGATCCGCTCATTACGGCTCGGGCAACCACTGCCAGCGCAGGCCGCTTCCCGGACGGCGCAAACACCGACAGCAATTGCGCCGATTTTCTGACCCAGGCCGTTGCCACGATATCTGCCGCCTCGGCCGCCGGCGATACCAACATCAAAGTCACCAGTGTGGAGGGCTTTGACACCGGCGAGAAAATCATGATCGGCACGGGCTCGAACCTGGAGACCGCCGTCATCATGACGGTAGGCACCGCCGGAGCCACTGCTGTACGGACCGCCACCGACGCGAGCGCAATAGTGATCCCTGTTGCCAGTGTGACGGGCTTCAGCGAAGGTCAGACCATCACCATCGACAGCGGCACAAACTCCGAGACTGCGGTGATCGACTCGATTCGGCCCTGGGGCGCCCCCTCAATCTTTGTCAAAGCACCGCTCACTCATGCGCATGGAACCGGTGCGCAGGTCTCCGGCACTGGGATTACCCTCACCACGGCATTGACCCGTGCGCATGTCATTGGAGCGCAGGTCACAGACGACGTTCCCACGCCCGGCGCCCCTAACCGGTATCACAGGAGAACTCATTGAGGGTACTTGTACACACTGTATGGAGCAGCGGCAGGTCGAAAAGTCCCGGAAACGCCGCTGGGTCCGGGAACGAGGGATTGCCTGAATCGTCGCCAACCCGGCCGTGTCCAGGTAGTAAGTTCCGGTTAGCCGGTCATTCGTCCAGAACTGCGCGAAATCCCGGATTACATTCGAGAAACCGACATTTGAGGACCTATCCGTCCTCAATGAGCGCATTGGCAATTATGTACTCACTGACAAAACTGTTAGCGAGTAATTTCCGGATAGACAACAACATACCCGGAACGTATCCGGTGGATGAGCATGAGATTCAGCGCCGTTCCACGCGCGCTATCCTGGCTACAGCCATTCGGAGCAGTCCGATTCGGGCCGCTCATCCTTGAAGGTCGAAGGAAGGATTGCCAAACAATTCATAGGTAATTTGCGCGCAGACGAACAGCCGTCAGCACTAAGTCGCAATGTGGTCAGGCGAGACCTAATTTATTCCGTAATTCGATGCCACAAGCGCGCGAGTGGGAGATGATGGGGGTCCGTCGGAATAGTCTCATAGATTGCTTCTCCTGCTGAGCGTACAG
>JBEKXM010000432.1:0-4348 GCA_049512115.1 Tepidisphaeraceae bacterium
GTGGCGTCGATGTTTTGCATCTTCACGAACTGGCTGATGAGCTGATCGATTTCGGGCGGCGCGGCCTGGCGGGCCTTGTCGATCGCTTGCAGCATCTTCGGCCTGAGGGCCTTGAGATTGCCGAGGATAACGATGTCCTTGGCGTCCAGTTCCTTGGCGGCGAGTCCGTCGACCTGAATGATGTCGGTGGGCGGTTTGGCGACGATGTCGCGGACGGGGCTTGCGGCGGCGTAATCGCCCCAGTGGGCGAGATAGGTCACGTCCATGTCGCCCTTGAAATGGACCTGGGTGAGATCGCCGTCGGGCTTGGCATCGGCGAAATTTCCGACGAACTTCTGGTAATCAGAAACGGGAATCAGGAGAAGCATGGATTTGTCGCCGGGCGCGTTGAATGCCGCGGGGTCGATGTACGCAATCACCAGGTCGCCGGCGCCATTGACGCCGTCGGGCGCGCCAACGTGCTTCAGGAGCGATCCCAACGGATCGCTCATCTCGGGCGACATTTGCACCAAGCCCAGCGAGGTGGCCAGATCGGCGACCTTTTTGCTGGTGGCCTGGAGATTGCTCACCTTGAGTAGGGCCAGGGCATTGCTGGGCACCTGGTTCATCACCTGGGCCGAAACAAAGGAGGCCGCCATCCCCACCCACGCCACCGCCACCAAAACGAAGTTCCTTGATTTATTCATGGTCTCCACCGTAAAGTTGGTTCTTATCCTACCGGCGCTTAGTTATAGACGGAAGAGGGCCAAATAAATTTCATTCGCGATCGATTATCGCTTCCCTATAATGCGGGGATAAAGGAGCGGCCTGTTGCTTCTGCCGATCATAGATCATTCATATCGAGACCCCGGTCATTTTGGCGCCGGCCCGGCGCATATTGGGTCGGTGCGGGTGTTGCGGATCAGCGTTACCGATCGTTGCAATTATCGCTGTGTGTATTGCATGCCGGAAGAGGGCGTGAGCTGGCTGCCGAAGGCCGAGATATTAAGTTTTGAAGAGATCGCGCGGGTAGTGGAGGCGGCCATCCAAATCCACGGCATTCGGCGATTCAAATTAACCGGCGGCGAGCCGACGGTGCGCAACGGGCTGGTCGAGTTGGTGGCAATGCTCAAGCGGATCGACGGGGTGGAGGACTTATCGCTGACGACCAATGGGCAGCGTCTTGCGGAGCTGGCACGGCCCCTTCGGGCAGCGGGGCTGGATCGGGTGACGATCAGCATCGACAGCCTGGACCCCGCGCGGTTCCGGCGGATTACGCGGACGGGGGACCTGGCGGCAGTGCTGGCGGGGCTGGATCGGGCCGAGGAGGCGGGGTTGACTTCGATCAAGATAAACTGCGTGACGATGCGGGGGATCAACGACGACGAGTTGGCGGATTTTGCGCGGTTGACGGTCGGTCGCAAGGTGACGGTGCGGTTCATCGAGTATATGCCGCTGGGAGAGGCGGCGATCGGCCCGGCGGCGGGATGCGATGGACAATCGCGCGGCGACGACGCGCTGATCAGCGAAACCGAAACCCGCGGCATCATCGAGGGCGCGCTTGGCCCGCTGACGCCGGTCAATCGGCGAAGCGAAGCGGGGGTCGGCCCGGCGAACGTCTGGCGGCTTGCGCGCGGGCGGCCGCTGGGACGGATCGGATTCATCAGCGCCATGTCGGCGCCGTTCTGCGACACCTGCAATCGGCTGCGCCTGACGGCGGACGGGCTTCTGCGATCCTGCCTGTTCGACGGCGGGGAAATCGACGTCAAATCCATTCTCCGGGGCCAGGACCCTTCGCTGCAAACCCTTGCCGACGCCATGGTGCGTTGCGTCCGCCTGAAGCCAACCGTGCATTCGCACCATGGCAATAAGCAGATGAGCAGAATCGGCGGGTAGGGGCAAATGCGTCCTGGCTAGAGCGGGTTGCAGGTGGATGTACACTTTCGCGAAGAAAGCCCCACGGCAACGCCGTGGGCGTTCCGGGCAGGATTCGCGCGGGTGGATATTGACCGGTGTACACCGATTTGCAACGTGCTCTAATGACAAATGACCAAGGACGAATGACAATCCCCCTCGATGGCCAAGCCGCGCAATGATTTCTTCGACCGGGTCATCTACCTGAGCCTGCGCATGATCGCGATGGCGTTGCACTGGTTTCCGGTGGACGTGAATCTGCGGACGGCCCAGCACTTTGGGACGGTCTGGGACTATTTCGATAAAAGGCACCACCAGCGCGCCCTGGCCAACCTCGAGCGATGTTTTCCGCATTTCACGGATGCGCAGCGCGAATCACTGGCGACCAAGAGCGTTCAGCACATGTGCATGCTCGCGGTGGAAATGATGCACACCACCCGGCTGGTCCGCGTGGACACCTGGCGGAAATACGTCGAGTTGGACAACTTCCATAAGACCCTGGAGTTGCTGATGGCCAACAAAAGGGGTTTGATCATGCTCACGGGCCATTACGGCAACTGGGAGATCCTGGGTTACGTGATGGCGACGCTGGGTTTTGAAAGCACCGCCGTGGCCCGGCCGCTGGACAATCCGTATCTGAGCGAATGGGTGTACGGAGTGCGCGAGCGGCAGGGGCAGAAAATCGTGGGGAAAAAAGGCGCAACGTCGGAAATCACGGACTTGCTGGCCAGCGGCGGGGTCGTCGGATTCGTCGCCGACCAGAACGCCGGGCACAAGGGAATCTTCGTCGATTTCTTCGGACGCAAGGCCAGCACGTACAAATCCATCGGACTGCTGGCGATGCAATTCGAGGTGCCGATCGTGATCGGCTATGCTCGGCGATTGGGCGGTCGATTCCATTTTCGGCTGGCGACGCAGGACATCATCTGGCCGGCCGATTGGAAGGACCAGCCCGATCCGCTGCTCTACATCACCCAGCGGTACACCAAGGCGATCGAAGATTTTGTGCGCGACGATCCCAGCCAATATCTGTGGCTTCATCGCCGCTGGAAAACCCGGCCCAAGGGCGAAGAGCCGCTGAAACATGACTAAATGCCGCTAACAAAATGCAACCTAGCGCTGGCATCGCCCGCAACCCAAATGGAAGTCGTGCGCTGGTGCCCAATATTGGGCCCGTGACGCAATCGGGGGTACTTCAAGACAGAGGAATTTTATCGGTTATGGTTTTCGTGGCGATCGGCAGGGCTAGCTCGAATATAATCAGGCCCTGCCGATACTCGAACCGTTGGCTGTCCTGTTTACGTTCGCAACCGCCTTCTGCAAGCGAAATGAGAATCGAGTCGCCGCCTCCGGCGGCAGATGCAGCGGAGTTTCGGCCACAGGCCGACCTCAACCGTCCTCGCGACCCGCCTTGTCCGACCTCCCTTTGGAATTACGGAAGGCCGGCCGCCGCGCAGGTGCCAGGGAGGTCGGACAAGCGGGGCTGTATTGGGACGGTTGAGGGGGGCCCGGCGATTTATCGCCGGGTCCCGGCGAGCGTGAGCCGAAACTCCGGTGCAAAGGCCGCGGCACGCGGCGACTCCTCTTATCCCTCCTTTGCAGACGGCCGTGGCGAAGGTGCACAGGCAAGCCAACGGTTCGCGCATCGGCAACGCCCTGTCATATACGAGTAAGCGCTGCCGGACGACACGAAAACCGAAACCGATCATGCTCTTCTGCATTCATTCGTTGGAGGCCCTACCGATCCATCGGACGCGCAAAAGTAGCTGGCGATATTTTTCGTAGCAGATGGCCCAGTCGTAAAGCCGTCGAACGCGGTCCCGTCCGCCGGCGATCAGTTTTTCGCGCAGGGGAGCATCGGACAAAACTCTTGCGATCGCGTCTGCCAGGGCGCGCGGATTTCTGGCGGGGACGAGCAATCCGCTGATGCCGTCTTCGATCACGTCCCGAATCCCCGGCACGTTGGTTCCGATGACCGGCACCCCCGCCGCCATCGCCTCGATCAATACCAGCCCGAATCCCTCGGCATCGGAGGGAAGCACCAGAACGTCGGCCTTCTCCAACGCCTGGGCCGACCCCGCGACCGCGCCGTGCAATATCGCCCGGTCCTGAAGACCGAGCCGGTTGATGGTTGACTGAATCTCGCCTCGCCGGCTGCCGTCGCCGTAGATGTCCAGAATGACATTTGCTTTCAACAATGCGACCGCGTTGACGAGGTCCGGAATGCGCTTGATCGGATCGAGCCGGCCGATAAAGACGACCCTTTGTCCATCCCCCCCCCGCCGCTCGCTGGAGAAGTCTTCGATTCTGACGGCGTTGGGGATGATGAAGATTTTTGGCGCGTCCATCCCGGCCCATCGGATGGCTGCCTCCTGCACCGATGGCGAGGGAACGACGATTTTCTCGGCCGCGTGTTGAATCACATTCTGGAGCCTCCAATGCCAGCGGGGATTGG
>JBEKXM010000433.1:0-4346 GCA_049512115.1 Tepidisphaeraceae bacterium
GGCGAGCCGTTAAACGTCAGCGAATGGATGTTGGCCATCGCCCTGCGCGTCACGGCATCCGGCAGCGCGGGATACGCGTGATCCGGGGCCAGCTTCTGGCCCTCGGTCTGCGCCCAGGTCAGGAATTTCACCAGCGCATCCACCTTCGCCTTGTCGCCGAGATAGCTCAGATCCTTGTGCACAAGGATATAGGTGAAGGAAGCGATGGGATAGGCATTGTCGCCGCCCCGGTTCATGATGTTGGCCGGAATCTCCGTCGCCGCCGCCGCCGCCGCCGTCACCGAATCCAGCGACGGCTTCACGAATTTCCCGGCCTTGTTCTCCAACGTCGCCATGGTAACGTCGTTGGCCAGCGCGTAATTCAACTCGATATACCCAATCGCGCCCGAAACGTCCTTCACCACCGTGGTGACCCCATTGTTGGCCTGCGCGCCCTGGCCCACCGGCCACTGAACCGACTTGCCCGCCCCCACCTTGGCCGAGAATTCGTCGCTTTGCGTGCTCAAATACGTGCTGAACACCGCGTTGGTCCCGCTCCCGTCGCTCCGATACACCGGCGTGATCGCCTGATTCGGCAGCGAAGCTCCCGGATTCAACGCCGCGATCTTGCCGTCATTCCAATTCGTGATGTTCCCCAGATAAATATCCGCCAGGACCGGACCGCTGAGCTTCAATTCCCCCGAAAATCCCGGCAGGTTATACGCGGCCACCACCGCGCCGGCGCAGGCTGGAATATAAACCACGTCCCCCGCCTCCGCCGCTTCCCTTTTGCTCATCTTCACGTCTGATCCCGCGAAATCGACGGTTTTATTAGTGATCGCCTTGATTCCCCCGCCCGACCCGCTGCCCTGGTAGTCGATGGCGATGTCCGGATTCGCCTCGTGAAATTTCGAAACCCAAACGTCATAAAGCGGCTTAGGAAAAGTCGCCCCCTCCCCCTTGAGGCTCACGTCCGCCATCGCCATCCCCGCGCCCGTCGCCAGAACCACCGCCGCCGCCCGAAGAAATTGAAACATGCTGCCGTCTCCTTCCCCGCAGATTTAGGCGGCGAATATTAGCAAAAGATTAAGCCGCCCCCCAAATGACCGGCAGCGCTTCAATTCCACTCCCGAAAGCCCGCGGATGGCCATCCGTGGGTTCTCTTGGCCGCGTTCTTTCGGCTTTCGCATTTTAAGAAACCCCGCAGCGGCCTGCCGACTTCAGTCGGCAGGCTTTCATGGATAGTTGCACCTGTCCACCAGTCAACTAGCAAGTGAGCCTGAGATATGGTGGTGGGCTACTTTGAAAAATAACGGTCGAAATCGAATCCGTTGCTTATAATCCTCTGCGTGGGATTCGCGCGTCGCGTTTCCCGTCGTAGCACGTCATCCATTATGGAGCATGAAAACCGAACGTCGTCAGTCAAAATTCCGCTATTGGACAACCTCTTCCGTGGGCCACTTGCGCTGCTCGTGCGTTTCGTAGGCTTCACCGCTCTCGCTGCGGCTGGGCAGATTGCTGTTTTCTATTTCGCGGACGCATGCGGCAGACTCGGATATCCTGCGGTCGGAGAAGCGTACATGAGCGTCGCCCTTTTTGTGTATGCTCCCGGTCTTCGACTGTTTTGGCTCATCACGCCAAAACCTGCACCGTTCGACGTTCTCTACGGCGTGCTAGGAATGTTCTTTATCCTCGCAACATACTCCATACTCCTTGGCGCCATCGCTACGTGCTCATACGGCTTGGTTGGCCGAGCACTCCACCACTTTGGCGGGCAGCTCCGAAGGACCGGCCCACGCTCGATTTCAGTTTGAAACCATTTCATTTTTCGGCGGGATTGTTCCGCATTCCGGGCAACGATCCGGTGTGGCTCGGAGGTCGTAGCCGCACGCTAGACAATGAACGCCTTCGCTTTGCCGCTTGCGGCGGCGACACCAAAGCAGCGGTAACCAACTGAGGACAAGAAATAGAAGCCAAAACGGTGTAATGGCTTGATATCCCTGCTCTCTATTCACAAATCCAAAACCGGAGTCGCCTCGTCGCTGGAAGTCGCCAATCCTTAGTCCCGAGAATGCTGAACCAGATGGATCCCGGTAGGTATCATCAGAAGTCCATGCCAGTTTCCATGTCGCAGAATAGTGAGAAATATCCGTCTCTGAAAAGGGCGGTCGGCTTACTTCCTCAACAAAATAACGTGCGCAAACGACGACGGCCAGCGAACCTCGATTGTACGAAACGGATAATCGATGGCCCCTTTGAAGGATCAGACTATCCGCAGCGCGATAGCTCCGCACCCAGAACCCCCCCGTTGCAACACATAGCAACAGCGACACCGCCGCAATTCCGTTGAACAGCCATCGGCGGAACCGTTTCATTCGCGGGAATTGTACCGCAGAGCGGTCCGTCAATCCGAAGTTTTCGCCTTGTATTTGCCCCGCTTCAATTCGCCGTCTTCTCTTGCCCGTAATTCTTCCGCCTCGACCAGCGCAGCCAAATCTTCGATTTACCAAACGCGCTGGCCAGCCTTAAACATGGATTACCGCCAACGCCGCCAGGCTTCGCCTGCCCGGGCGAAGACCGCGAACGAAAAATTAATTCCAAAAAATCCGCGCTTTCCCAAAAATGCGTACAAAACTTTCACCTCCCGGCTATAAATGTAGAGGGCGTTCATTTTTTGTCGTCGATCCGACGTCCGTCTATCCCGGGTCGAACCCGCCCATCCAGAACGGCGACAAGAAAATGCCCGGCCGATGCTTTTTCAAGTGGGTCCTCCCGCCAACGTTGACAAAACCCCCCGCGGCGCTGTCGAAAACAGGGGTTTCGTAGACGGCACCCCAAGGCCCATTCTGCAATCGTAGCCTTATGATGACCATTAACCCGGTAAATTCAGGCTCACCGCGGATGACGCGGATTGACACGGATGGGAACGATGAACCCATCCGGTTCTTATCCGCGTTATCCGCCGCGGAGGCGAAGCCTACCGCGTAATCCGCGGTTCGATTTCTTTCCAACCGCGACAAAATGCCCGACCGATGCTTTTTCAAGTGGGTCCTACCGTAGACGTAGACAAAACCCCCGTGGCGCTGTCGAAAACAGGGGTTTTGTCGACACCGTACCAGGGCCAAACCCGCAACCGTAGCTTTACGATGACCATCAACCCGCGAAAATTCCGCCTCCCCGCCGATGGTGCGGATCCTCTTCCTCTCCATTGCTCTGCTCTCTGGCGACGTGTCCTATTCCACTTGCGCGGCCGAATTCTGGGCGATCTTCAATTGAATCTCGTCCTCCTCGTCCCAGATACGCCCCCGGCGGCCGTAAACCTGCTTCATCACCTCGCGGGCCTTGTCGAGCTTGTAGGGCTTGGGCCCCTCATCGGTCCAGAAGGTGAAGCTGGGAATGAACCGCGGCGGCAAATCGCTGCCCGACAGCAGGCTGCAATATCCGATATAGCTGCCCATCATCAGCCGCGTGCCGATCGCCGTCTTGCTGTGATCCCCGATCATCGAGCCCAGAAACCGCCGATCGGTCTCGATCTGCTTGGCGCCGATATGCATTTTGATCGGTCCGTAGGTGCTTTTCATGTTGCTGGTCGTGGTGCCCGCCCCGAGGTTCACCCATTGGCCGATATAGCTGTGGCCCACAAAACCCTCGTGGACCTTGTTGCTGTAGCCGAGAAAAATGCTGGTCGCGACTTCGCCGCCGATCTTGCACATCGGCCCAATGCTCGTTCCGGAATGAACGTAAGACAGCGGGCTTATGCTGGAATACTTGCCCACGTAGACCGGACCCTGCAAGACGCTGTTGGCGCCGATCGACGCCCCGGCGTCGATCACGATCGGACCCCGGCTGGCATCCAGCACCACGCCCGGCGAGACTTTGGCCTCCGGGCTGACGATCACGTCCTGCTCGCCGATGACGTGGCATTGGCAATCCGCCGGCGGACGAGGGCGGTCGGTCATCTGGCTGGCATCGGCGACGATCGCCTCCTCGTTCCAATGCACCAAATCCCACAGATATTCGGGCAATCGCGTCTGATCGCTCATCCGTGGCAGTTCCAGCAGCCGCAGCCAACGATCGCTCCGCTGCATCGCGTCCTCATAACTCAATCCCGGCATCTTTACATAGGCTTGGCGGATAAGGTTGCCCTCGTCGACGCTCACCATCGGATCGGTGGGCCGGTCTAACTTGCCGAAATGCAGCGTCCGGCCGCTGCTCAAAATCGCCGGCTCATCATCCAACGGCACGTTGATCGCCGCCGGAACCGGCAAGGTCGGAATCACGTGCTTGCGGCAAAACTCCACCATCTCCGGACGGACCCACAGCGTCACGCGCAATGGCTGGATGTGTTGAATTTGCTTTTCCAGCAG
>JBEKXM010000434.1:0-4343 GCA_049512115.1 Tepidisphaeraceae bacterium
CGGCACAGCCGCCGTCATTGTATTGGTATTTCACCGTTCCCACCTCGCAGCCCGCAACGGTTGACCTGGGCTCGGTTTCCACGCAGACGTCCGATGCCCTCGCGCTACAGGTCGGCCAGATCGTTCCCGACCTGAACGCCACAACGCTTGATGGCAAGCCATTCAGCCTTCGAGCCTACGGCGGGCAATGGGTGCTGCTCGATTTTTGGGGCACGTGGTGTGGATTCTGCATCGCGGAGGAGCCTAGCTTGAAAGACGCCTATGAAGGTTGGTCGCTTGATGGCCGTTTGGCCATGGTGTCGGCTTCAGTGGACGACACCGCCGAGCAAGTTCGTCGTCACGTCGCGGAAAAGCAACTGGCTTGGACCCAGATCGTCCTTGGCCCGCGCGAGCAGACCAACGTGCCGCAGAAGTTCGGCGTCGATGGCTATCCGACCATTATGCTGATCTCCCCGGAAGGAAAGCTGATCGAGACAGGGCTACGCGGCGGTCGGCTCCGCGATGTCCTGATTAAATACCTTGGTCCACCCGCGCCGCCATCGCCATCTTCGTTGCCCGGTACGCCATGATGCACGGGGCAGGCGATCATTAACAGCCTGCACCTCTACGACTGCTCCTCCTCTTCCTCCTCGCCTTCGCGCGAAATCACCACCGTTCCGGCGACGAGATCGCCCACGCGCTGCCGTAGCGGCGTAAGAAACACGATCAGCAGCGGCAGCCCCAGCGTCACGTCCGCCACCCGCAGCAGGTTCCGCAGCACGATCGCCCCGGCACTCGGCGCGTTGCCCTTCAAATCAACCACCCGCAGGCCGAAAACCATTTTCCCGATGCTCTGACCGCAGATCAGTTCCGCCACCAGCGTGTGCAGGACGTACGCCGTCAGCGAGAGCCATAACAATTCGACGAGCGATTTGCCCATGGCAAGCAGCGGATTGGCGGCGTTCGCCGGTTGCACCAGCGCCACCACCGCCAGGATCGGCGCCAGATCGACCAATCCCGCAACGAACCGCACGCCCAGCGGCGCCAGCCGGGGCTTGGCGTCGCCCCGATCCACGGTCGTATCGGATTCCGACAGTTTCCGTTGCCGCAGCGCCGCCAATGCCGCAAGCAGCACCATGATCGCGTCGCCGCCGATCCACGGCATCATCGGAATCACCGGCGGCTTGGCGCTGGGCACGGCGCTCATTTTGGCCGTGGGGGGAAACGACTTTGGAAAATCGTCCAGGCTGAAATCCTGTTCGATCTGCTGATCCGACGCGTAGGCGATCCAACGCAGGTTCCCGAACGCCGACACCAGCGTCTGTGGCCCGAGGTTTGAAGGCAGCGTCGCCGGCATCCGCAGCGCGATGCGCCGGGAAAAGTCGTCTCCGATCAGCACTTCCCCCGCCCCGCCCGCCCATGGCTGCGTGGTCGGCCGGGTGGTCGGCGGCGGCGATGCGGCCACCCACAGCACGCCCCGGCCATGAATCGCCAGCAGCTTGAAATCAAACGGATCGGTCGGCACGCTCACGAACACCGGCCGCGTCCATTCGTGCTGCGCCGTCAACTTGCTCACGCATAGCCGCCCCTCCGACGTCCGCCAGGCCAGCATCGGCATCTCATCCACCACTCCCATCGACATCTGGGCCGGATCATTGCTCACCCCCTCCGGCAGGGGCTGCGGTTGAGTCCATTTCCCCTGGCTGAACTGGGACACCATCAGCCGGGATTCCGTCTCAGTCTGCCGAGGCTCCGCGTCGGGCCGCGTCGTTTCTTCCGCAACGGGCATGCTCGCCGGGTTGGTCGTTCCCGCGCTGGCCCGCGTGCTCGCCGGCGAGCAGCGCACGATCGCCCAGACGGTGTCCTGCCCGTTGGCCACGGCCAGCATCGCATCCCAAAGCCCGTCCGACGGGCCGGTACGGATGTCCGTTCCATCGGCGATCTCCCACTGCCCGTTCGCCAGCACCAACAATAGTTCCCCGTTGCTCGTTGCCATGCTCACCACGCGATCAGAGATGACCGGCAGCGGCATCCAGTCGGCGTTCCCCGACCACTGCGAGCGATACGTGATCGACGTCTGCATTGAATTGTCCGCCGATTCCTTCACCACCCGCGCGATCCAGAAGTGCTGTTCCCCCGCCTCGGCGAGCAGATCGCGCTGCCGCGCCGCCGGCGGGGCCATTGACACCGACGGCGTCTCGGCCGTCGCCGCCTGGGCCGCTCCCGCCGCGACCAACACCAACAGCCACGCCAGAACGCTATTTCGCATCAATGTGACTCGCCCGCATCTTGAATGTGATTCACCCTCACTCCGAGTCCGCTCAACGTCGCGGGGACCGGCATCCGATACGCCGCCGAGTTGGGATGCCCGTTATTTGACAGGCTCATGTCGCTCAAATCGAACGATATTGTGCTGCCCGTGTAGGGAAAAAACAATTCGTACCGGCTGGCCATCGTCGGCCATTGGTCTTTTCCCACTCCGGGAATTTCCACCTGCCGGTAGTTCCCCAGCAGCGCCCACACCACCACGTGCCCATCGCCGTCGAACAACAATGCTTTCTGGGGCAACAGCGTCTGCCGGTCGTACCAGATCTCCTTCAGCACGACCCAGCGGTCCCCGATGCGCGATTGCCAATCAATCATGTACGCATCCCCGATGACGTTGAAACGCAGCGTCGGCGCAGGCTCGTCCAGCAGCGACGGATCGATTTGCCGAATCCCCAGCATTTCCATCACCATGTCGGGCCGGACCGGAATATCCGCCGAGCCAGCCAGCCCCACATCGGAATAGTCGCCCCACCAGAAGATTTTGTTTTGCTCGTCCCAGAACCAGAATTGCAGGCCGTTCGATCCCATCTGAAAAAACTCGGTGAATTCGTTCTTAGCCGTCAGACGGATTTCGTTCGGGGACGTGTACTGAAGGTTCCCGTATCCGTCGATGCGCGTGGTCTTTTTTTTCTCGCGATCGACGAGGGTTCCCTCGAAATGCTCGCGCGTCCAAAGCGTCGGTATCCGGGCGTTGTTCTCGTTGATCCGGGCCACAACCTGATCCAGCGGCAACGTCGGGCCGTAATACCCCTGCTGCACCGGCGGCGCCGCGCACCCGCCGGCCAGCCCCAGCGCCGCCAAAAAAAACAGCTTTAGGCCTCGGCTCATAAATCCCCGTTCAGAATCTCGCCAAGCTGCAAGCTCACCTCGCCGACCTGCTGTTCGTCCAGCCGCGGGTTGAGCAAATCCAGCAATTCCTCGCGGCCCTTAAATCGGACCGACCAGATCTCCTTCTCTCCTTCGTGCCGCGTCGATTCGTAAACGATCCGCCGCTTGCGCATCAGGATCAGCCCCAGCACAAACCGGAAATTGACCTTCGCCGGGTCCACCGCCTGCCCCAGCCGCTCGAACAACTCGCACAAAACCTCGTCATCCACAAACACGTTCTTCTTGGCGGTGGGCGGATGCATCGTGGTCTGCCAATATCCCAGCAATCCGGTCTTGTCGAATCCGTTCCAGCATCCCGCGCACACGTCCAGCCGCTCCAGCGCCGCAGGGGTCTCGCGCAGCGCCGCCATCAGCTTCTCGCCCACCGCGATCGCCCGGCCACAAACCCGGCATTTCGCCTCGGCCTTGGCGATGGCGTAACCCCCCCCGCCCGCCGGCTTGGCGGCGGCGGCTGGATGGCTTGATTCCTGCTTCGGCTCCGAAGCCGCGGTTTGCGCGCTCTCCTCGGTCTGCGCGTTCTCCATCGTCAACCTCCTGCTGTTCAATAAACCACGAATTGCCGGGCATCCGTTCCGCCGGGTCCGACGTCGAACTTCACCGGCTTTCCGCACCGCGGACAACGCCCGCTGTACGCCGTGCCCTCGGCATTCCGGTAGATTCTCTGATAAACCGAGCAGCAAGCAAACAGCACGCTCAAATATGGCCGACTTTGCGTCGGGGATTCCTGTCCGGATTTGTCATCTGGACCATTCATTGTTCTTCGAGATTAAGATTTTACCGCGGAGATCAACACGAAGAAATCACATTCATTCTCTGCTCTCGCCTCCGCGATCTCCGCGCTCTCTGCGGTTAATTCAAATCGTCAGCCTTGCGAAGCCCGCTCCCAAATCTTCGGAATCACCCGCTTAACCAGCGTCGTGGAACGGGAAAGCATCCTCTCGCATTCTTCCTCGATCTTCCGTCGATTCTGAGCATCGTCAATGTCCGGCAGGTTCACGCGCACGTTGTAAAGCGCCGCCCTCGTTGTTGCCATTGCCAGCTCCGCGCAAACCGCCAGATCAGACAGCAGATGCTGGTTGACCTTTTCCGCGAGTTCGTCCGCCAGTGCCAGGATCGCCACGGCCGTCCCCGCGATCGCCTGCGGCACG
>JBEKXM010000435.1:0-6181 GCA_049512115.1 Tepidisphaeraceae bacterium
CAGGCGGGGCAGATCGTCTATTTCAACCGGATTCCGACGGTGTATTACGATCCTTATCCGTATGAATATTACGGGCCGCCGCCGCCGATTTTTTGGTGGGGCCCACCAGTAGTGTTCATTCATCGGCGATGGCGATAACGAGGGCTACTGGGCGTCATCGGCGGGGGGCATGGGCAGGACGTTGTCGATGTCGCCGGCGTCGGTGGCGCCCTCGAAATCCATCAAGAAGTGGATATTTTTCATCTTTTCGATGCCGATGCGGCGGCGAAGGAGGTTACGAGCCCGCCGTGCGCCCGTCCGGCGCGAGACGTGGATGAGGACGATGTCGCGGTTTTTCAGGCGGTCGATGGCATCAAGGAAATGGTCGAGGTGGAGGTGGCGTCCGACCTTGGCCTTGTTTTTGTGGTCGGCGTCGAAGAAGGTGCATTCGGTGATAAGGACCTCGGCGTTTTGGACGTCGGGGTGGTCGAAGACTTCGCCCATGGTGGTGTCGCCGAGGTAGGCGACCAGGGGGACCTCGACGCGGTATTGAATCTCCACGCCGCGTTCTTTCAGCGCCACCAGTTCCGGGCCGGTCAGGCCGACGTACTCCTGCTTAAGCTTTTCGCGGACGCTGACGAGGGAATATCCGAGGCTGGGTCCGCCATGATGGGTGGCAAAACAGCGGATGACAAAATCACGGCGGACCTCGTGAACGTCGCCGGGGGACATTGGCACCAGGGTGTAGGGCGTGGCCTGGCGTTCGACGTCGCGCCAGCAGCGCAGGACCGCGTCCACGGGCTGTTCCAATTCCCAGGGGAGGAGGATCGTTCCCGGCTTCATTCCCTGAAAGGAACGCTGCGAGAGGTAGTAGGGGAGTCCGGCGACGTGATCCATGTGGCCGTGGGTGATGCAGACGATGTCGCTGGTGAGGGCGAAATAGGGGGAACGGCCGATGTCGAAGCAGACGTTTAACTCGGGCACCTGAACGACCGTTTCCTCGCCGGCGACGCTGTAGCCAATGAGGTGAATCTGCCCGAGGGGCAGCTTGGCGAAACGCTGAACGAGGAAGGATTTTTCCGCCATGGTGTTTCGACGCAGGGGATCAAAACCGCACGTGGCGATCGTTGATCTGATGTTGCTCCAGATAGCGTGCCATAAGCGAAACGTATCCGCTGGAAATCAGCGGTAGTTCCGCCAACCCCAGCGCGTCCAGCGCGGAGGAGACGTTCCGCTCGGTTTCGCCTTCGATTTCCACGAAAGTTCCAAGATACGGCAACTCATCCAGCGCGGCCTGGCATGAGGCGATGGTCCAGGTCTCGCGGCGTTTCTCGAAGGACAGGGTAAGGTGATAGCCGAGATTCTCCAACATCTTGCGCACCGCGTCGGGATCGTCGGCGGAGAATTCAGTCTCTTCGCGGGTTTTGAATTGGCCCTTTTGCAGGGGGCCTTTCATGGTGACGGTGCAGCGGCTCTTGCGGCTTTCGTCCACGGCGACGCGAATCCGCAGGCCGGTTCCCGAGGATTGCAGGGAAGCATCGGGGGTATCGAAGAAGCTGTTGGTTTCCAGTTCCTTGGCAATGCGCGTGGCGCCGGCGACCTGAAGTTTCGTGCGCACCGCGGTTAAATCCGAGACCTTTATTTTGGCTTCGATCTCTGTGGGCATGGCGGGCTTCTAGTAAAGATTACCGCGAAGACGCGAAGAAGCGAAGTTGCGCGAAGGAAGAGACAATAAACATTATTTTACGACAAAACTGACCAGTTTTTTATCGACGTAAATTTGCTTGACGAGAGTTTTGCCCGCCAGCCAGGGCTTGACGGCGGGGGTTTCCCTGGCGGTGGAAAGAATTTGGTCCTGGGCGGCATCGGCGGGGACGGATATGGTGCCGCGCAACTTGCCGTTCACCTGGACGGGCAATTCCATCGTGGATTCGAGGAGTCTTGCCGGGTCGTATTTGGTCCGCCAGATCCCACGGCACGCCGGCGTTCAGGCGGCCGATCTCGTTATTCAGCTTGATCAACTCCGCGATCGCCGTGTTGAACCGAAGCGATTCAATGTCCTCGCCAACCTTCTTGATCGTCCGGTGCATCTGGCGATCCAGATCATCCGGGACGTTCTGGCTATTGATCTTGGCGGGCTTGGTGGCCTCATTGTCGCCGACGAGGTTGCGGTACACGGCGCTGAGGAATCGCGACATGCCGACGATGTCGCGCGTGTTCCATGGTTTTTCCATTTCCAGCGGCCCCATGTACATCTCGTAGAGCCGGAACGTGTCGGCGCCGTAATCGCGCACGACCTCGTCGGGATTGACCACGTTGCCGCGGCTCTTGGACATCTTGTAGGCGTGCGCATCAACGCGTATGGCATTATCCGATCGTAGTACGAACCATGGGCCCTTCTTTTCGACTTCCGTTTCGTCAATGTATTTGAGTTCGTACGGCACACCCTTGAATTCGATTGATCCTTCGGCTTGCAGCACTTCTGAATCTGCGAAGACCTGTTCCCACGACAGAGGCTTGCCCTGGGGCGTTGTGACAAATCGAAACTGCATCGGTCCCAGGATCGTTCCCTGGTTGATGAGCCGCTTGAAGGGT
Source organism: Tepidisphaeraceae bacterium (assembly GCA_049512115.1). Lineage (GTDB taxonomy): Bacteria > Planctomycetota > Phycisphaerae > Tepidisphaerales > Tepidisphaeraceae > PALSA-1353. The sequence continues at coordinate 2,575 of JBEKXM010000435.1, forward strand.
TCGGGCGTCGAGACGTGGCCAAGGTCGTAGAGCACCTTGTGCCAGAAGCGGGAATAGAGCAAGTGCAGCACGGCGTGCTCGGCGCCGCCGACGTACAAATCCACGGGCATCCAATAGCGTTCCTTGGCGGGATCGACGAAACGATTGGGATTGCCGGGATCGATAAAGCGCAGGTAATACCAGCAGCTTCCGGCCCATTGGGGCATGGTATTGGTTTCCCGCAGCGCCGGGCGGCCGTCGAGCTTCACCTTGACCCAATCCTTGGCCTTGCTGAGCGGGGGCTCCATCGTTCCGGTGGGGCGGAAATCGTCCATCTCCGGCAAGGTCAGAGGAAGCTCGTTCTCGGGAACGGCATACGGATTTCCCTCGGCATCGAGAATGATTGGGAACGGCTCGCCCCAATATCGCTGGCGGCTGAAAATCCAATCGCGAAGCTTGTATTTGACAGAGCGTTTGCCGACGCCCTCAGCGGCCAGGACATGGGTGATCTGTTCCTTGGCCTTGGCGGTCGGGAGGCCATCAATGGCCAGGCTGTTGACGGAGATTCCATCGTCCTCGAACGCCCGCCCGGCGGGGGGCTGGGCGCCGTCGGCGGGTTTCACCACCGTCCGGATGGGAAGGTTGAATTTCGAGGCGAACTCGTAATCGCGCTGATCGTGAGCGGGGACGGCCATGATCGCGCCGGTGCCGTAGCCCATCAGGACGTAATCGGCGATCCAGACGGGAATTTTTTCGTCATTGACGGGATTGATCGCGTAGGCGCCGGTGAAGATGCCGGTCTTGTCCTTGGTTTCGGCCAATCGTTCGCGCTCGGAACGGGCGGCGACGGTTTGGCGATAGGCCGCGATGGTGGGGCGATTGGCCGGGGATGCGATCCGCTCGACCAGCGGATGCTCCGGCGATAGAACGACGTAGGTGGCGCCGTACAGGGTATCGGGGCGGGTCGTGTAGACCGTGATGGTCAGGTCGTCTTCTTCTTGCTTCGACGTATGGGCCACCGAAAGGCCCTCACCCCGACCCTCTACCGAAGTACCGGGAGAGGGGGAAATGGGGATGGTCGCGGGATCAATTTCAAATTCCACCTCGGCCCCAACGCTCTTGCCGATCCAGTTGCGCTGCATCTCCTTGAGGGATTCCGGCCAGTCCAATTTCTCCAGATCGTTCAGCAGGCGTTCGGCGTAGGCGGTGATACGCAGCACCCACTGGCGCATGGGCTGCTTGACGACGGGGAACCCGCCGACTTCACTCTTGCCGTCGATGACCTCCTCGTTGGCCAAGACGGTCCCCAGCCCCGGGCACCAGTTGACGGGAATCTCATCCATGTAGGCCAGGCGCTGGCTGTTGATGACCTCGCGCTGCTCGGCCTCGTCGAGCTCGCGCCAGACGCGCTCGACGCGGACCTCGCCGGAAATGGCCTCCAGACCCTCGGCGGCGCTGTTGAGATGAATCGTTCCATCGGGGGCGACGACGAAGTTCTCGTTTTCCAGGGAGTTGATGAGATGGGAGATGGGCCGGGCCTGGTTCTGGATGGGGTCGAAATAGCTGTTGAAAAGTTGGAGGAAGATCCATTGCGTCCAGCGGTAATAGGCCGGGTCGGTGGTGTCGATTTCGCGGTCCCAGTCGTAGCTCAGGCCGAGCATCTGAATCTGGCGGCGGAAGGTGGCGATGTTCTGCTCGGTGGTGGCACGGGGGTGGACATTCTGTTTGATCGCATATTGCTCGGCGGGCAGGCCGAAGGCGTCCCATCCCATCGGATGCAGGACGTTGTAGCCCTTCATTCGCAGGTAACGGCTGAGGATGTCGGTGGCGGTGTATCCCTCCGGATGACCGACGTGAAGCCCCGCGCCGCTGGGATAGGGGAACATATCCAGGACGTAGGCCTTGGGCATCTTGCCGGCCTGGGCGGGCTCCAGCGTGCGAAATGAGCCATTTTTCAGCCAATATTGCTGCCATTTCTTCTCGATGGCGGTGAAGTTGTAAGCCATGGCGGACAATATAACCGCAAGTGCGGGAGGGATAACAGGATGGGGAAGAAACAAAATGCCGAATGCCGAATGCCAAATGCCGAATGGAAGAGGGGACCACGTCGTTATCTCTTATTCCATTCGGCTTTTGGAATTCGGAATTCGGCATTTCCCGCCCTCTTTCCCATTTTCTTTCAATTCCCCAGGCCAACGCTCCGATAACTCTAAGGAGTAGCCAGATCGCCAGAAGCACCAACGGAGGTAGCATCACATGTTGACCCTCTCGCGACCCATGGCCATCAATGAGGCGGGCGCCGACCATGGCATCGAACGGCGGCGCGGGCTGCGAATACAACAGACTCGGCCAATCAAGGTCTTCGAGCCGACCGGCTCGCGCTATTTCGGGGGACAAACGCAGGACGTCAGCTCGACCGGGCTGCGCCTGAAACTTCCATGCTCCATGCCCGTTCGGCCTGGGAAGCTACTGAGCATCCACGTCGGTTTGAGCGAAACCGGGCAGACGCTGGCAAATCGGCGGAATATGATTCCGGCGCGGGTGGTGTGGGTGAATCGGCCGCGAGAAACCGATGCGCGGACGCTGTCGATCGGGGTGGAGTTCCTGGCGAGCATCTCGGCGCAGCTGGATGCGGCGTGAGCCAGGGAAATCCGCTGTACAACTATCACGATCATGAAATGCGTTACCGCGAAGGCGCGAAGGACGCGAAGTTGCGCGAAGAAGAAAACAAGATTTGATTTCAACTTCGCGCAACTTCGCGGGCCCGGCGATTAAACGCCGGGACCCCCTTTGCGTCTTCGCGGTAAAATTCTTTGGGTTGGGGGCATAGCTCGCGCTGGGCGTCTTCGCGGTAAATCCGTATTGACGGACAAGGCAACCGCGTTACATTTCATTAATGCCCGAAAAGATCATCCGCGATCCGGTGCATGATGTGATCGCGCTGCGGCTCGAACAGCCAGTCGATGCGATGCTCTTTCGACTGGTCAATGCCGCGGAATTCCAACGACTCCGGCGGGTCCGGCAACTTGGGATGGCCTCGCTGGCGTATCCCGGGGCGGACCACTCGCGGTATAGCCATAGCCTCGGCGTGATGGAAATCGCGCGGCAGATGCTGGGGCAACTGAGGCTTTCCAGTGCGATCGACGAATCAGTCGCCGCCGCGTGTGCGGCCGCGGCGCTGCTGCACGATCTTGGGCATGGGCCGTTGAGCCATGTCTTCGAACGCATCAGCGGGTTCCATCACGAGAAACAGACGCTGCTCGTCATCCAGAACCCGGATAGCGAAGTCCATCGCATCCTGCGAGAGTATGACAGTGGTTTGCCCGATACGGTCGCCCGGCTGCTTCGGCACGATCCGCAGCGGGATTTTTTCCAGGACATCCTCTCCAGCCAACTCGACGCCGACCGGTTTGATTATCTGCTGCGCGACAACCTCATGACGGGAAGTAAGTACGGCGGGTTCGATCTGCGCTGGCTTGTGCATAGCCTGGCGATCGAACCGGGCAGTTCGCGGCTGGCCGTCACCATCAAGGGCGTCAGTGCGGTCGAGGCGTATCTCCAGGCGCGCTATCACATGTACCGCAACGTGTATTTCCATAAAGTCGTCCGCACTGGCGAGGGGATGGTG
>JBEKXM010000436.1:0-4327 GCA_049512115.1 Tepidisphaeraceae bacterium
CAATTCCCCGTATGTTAGGTTAATGTTCGCATATTCGCATGCTCAAACGTCGTCCCAAGCCGTTTCGCGCGCTCTTTTATAAAGCCATTACGCAAATTTGCGTTCTCGGTCCGCGCGGAGGGGGGCGGGGGGGATATGGGACATTTCAGGGCGCAGTGCGGCATTTTCAGACGCAAAGCCGGAAAAATTGCTCCGCTTTCGCGACAAGAATTTCGCTTCGACACCGGAATCCGGTTCACAAACGCGGCTCGCTTACTGCGGCCACACCCAGCCGCGATTGCTCCTCCACAATCCGATCCACGAGCCCCTGCACCTGCGCGTCCGGCGAAAAATTCTTCTGCCTCTCCAACGCATGCTTCGCCGACATCGCGAGAGTTTCTTTCAGATCATGCCGGCATTTCCATCGGCCGCCGACAGCTTGCCTCACCTTGGTGTTGTCGAACACGCAGCTCCAACTCTTGTCCGCAAGCAGCGATCCGGCCCACTTCGGCTCATAGCGCACCAGGGTATCGCTGGCCACGTGAACCAACTTCGGCTCCGGCGCGCCCAGGGCCGCGGCCATCTGGCGAAAAATCGTGTCCCACGGATGCACCTCGTCGGTCGTGATATGAAACGCCTCGCCCATGGCCTTCGGATTGCCCAGCAATTTGGCGAACGCCCGGCCGAAATCTTCCGTACGCGTCAGCACCCACAAGCTCGATCCGTCGCCGTGCACGATCACCGGCTTGCCGTGCAGCATCCGCCAGGCGATGTCGTCATCGCTGATGAAAGTCCCCGGCAGACGGGTGCGAACGGTATGGCTCGGCCTCACCACCGTCACCGGCATCGCCCCCGAGCGGTGCAATTCCATCAGGCGATCCTCGATGGCAATTTTCTTCTGCGCATACTCCGGCGAATACGGGTTGCCCCGTGCGGAGGATTCCGTTATCGGCAATTTTGCCGGCGGCCGCTGATAGACCATCGCCGTCGAGATGAAGACAAACTGTCCCACGTTCCCCGCGAAGGCCCGGATGTCCCGCTCGCACTGGTCAAGGCAGAAGCTTCGGAATTGGCAGACCGCGTCCCATTTCTGTCCTCCCACGGATTGATATTTCGATTCATCGGTCACATCCCCCTGGATATGCGCCGCCCCCTTGGGCAGCGGCACGCCGCTCGTGCCCCGGTTGTAAACGCTGATTTCCTGCCCCATTTTCAACCCGGCCTGAATGCAGCCGTAGGAAACTTCCCCCGTCCCGCCGATATAAAGGATCTTCATGGCCATGCCATCTTTATAGCCGGTTTCGCTTCCCAGCGAAGTAATTTTTGAGTTACGAACACCTGTCGGAACGATTGCATTTGCTCGCAACTCGCAACTCGCAACTCGCAACCACGCATTTCCCTCTTTGCAAATTCCCAAAAAACGGTGAAAATGCGAACCAAGTGAGCGTATCAACGATCCACATGGCGGCCGCAGCCGTCGACGATTTGGCCAACGCGCAGGGTCAGACCCGCCGTTTGGCCCAAACCCACTACGAAAACTTCTCGGTAGTTTCGCTCCTTCTTCCCCGTCATCTGCGCCAGGATTTCAGCAACGTCTACGCCTTCTGCCGAGTGGCCGACGATCTCGGCGACGAAACGGGCGACCGCGCCAAATCCCTGCGTCTTCTGGCCGATTTCCGCGCTCAGACCCTGGAATGTTTCGCGGGCCGCGCTAAAACCCCGGTATTCGTCGCCTTGGCCCAGACCATTGGCCGCCACCAATTGCCCCCGCAGCCGTTTCTTGACCTCATCGACGCCTTTGAACAGGATCAGCGCGTCTTGCGGTATCAAACCTACGACCAGCTTCTGGACTATTGCCGCCGCAGCGCCAATCCGGTCGGCCGGCTCGTTCTGCATCTATGCGGATACCGCGACGAACACCGGCAGAGATTGTCCGACCAGACCTGCACCGCCCTGCAACTGGCGAATTTCTGGCAGGACGTGCGCCGCGACGTGCTCGACCGCGGCCGCATTTACCTTCCCCAAGAGTCCATGGATCGCTTCGCCGTCACCGAGGGGCAAATTCTCCGCGGCGAATGCGACGAACATTTCCGCGCTCTGCTCCGCTTCGAGGTTGATCGCACCGCCGATTTGTTCGACCGCGGCGCGGCCCTCCTCCCCATGCTCAGGCCCTCGGTTCGCATGCAGGTTGCCCTCTTCGGCAAGGGCGGCAGGGCGGTCCTGTCGGCCATCCGCCGGCAGAATTACGACACCCTTTCCCGAAGGCCCAGGCTCTCGAAATGGCAAAAGGGCGAACTGGTTTTTTCCACCCTCGCCGCGTTCGCCGGCCGGCTGTTGAGTGAAGGCCTTGCCCTGGGCAGCGGAGGGCTTGCCCTGCACACCGGAGGTCGCAGATGAGCCTCGCCACCGGTTCCACCGGACGCGCCGGCGCTACCCTGGCCGAATCCCGGGATTACTGCGCCGCCCTCACGAAACGCGAAGCCCGCAATTTCTATTACGGCCTGAAACTGCTCCCCCAGCGCAAACGCGGTGCCATGTTCGCCCTCTACGCCTATATGCGCCTCGTCGACGACATCGCCGATGGACAGGACGGACAGACCCTTTCCCAACGCTCCGAGGCGCTCGACGCCTGGAACCAGGCCACCCAATCCGCCCTCGCCGGCCAGGTCCCACGCGATGGCCACCTCCTCTGGCCCGCCTTTGCCGACATGGTTCACGCCCACAACGTGCCTCATCACGTCTTTCAAGACGTGATCGCCGGGCAGCGGCAGGACCTGGAGTCGCCCGTCTTTCAAACCTTCGAAGACCTCCGCGGATATTGTTATCGCGTCGCCGGCGTCGTCGGCATCGCCAGCATTTACATCTGGGGATTCCAGGGCGGCGAAAAAACCGAATCCCTCGCCATCGACCGCGGCATCGCCTTTCAACTCACCAACGTCCTGCGCGATCTCCGCGAGGATTCCGAGCGCGGCCGGTTTTACATCCCCCGCGACGAACTGACCTCCGCCGGCGTCGGCGAGGACCAGCTCCACTCCGCCGTCGCCAGCAACGGCTTCGAACCCATGATGCAGATGCAAATCGCCCGCGCCCGTGAATATTATCAGCGCTCCGCCCCCCTGGAATCGCTCATCAGCGCCGACTGCCGGCCCACCCTCACCGCCATGACCCAGATCTACCACGGCATTCTGGAAAAAATGGCCGCCGATCCCGCTTGCGTGCTCCGCCAACGCGTCTCCCTCTCGCCGATGGCCAAGTTCCGCATCGCCTGGCGAGCATCAAGATCGAGGTAGCCTCGATGCCCAAACGCATCGTTGTCGTGGGAGGCGGGCTGGCGGGCATGGCCGCCGCCGTCGCGCTCGAATCCGCCGGCAACATCGTCACCCTCGTCGAAGCCCGCAAGACCCTCGGCGGACGCGCCGGCTCGTTCGAAGACCCCAAAAACGGCGAGTTCCTCGACAACTGCCAGCACGTCCTCCTCGGCTGCTGCACCAACCTCCTCGACTTCTATCGCCGCATCGGCGTCTTGGATCTCATCCGCTGGGACGACACCATTCACTTTTTCGATTCCCGCGGACACCACCATCGCCTCTGGGCGATGCAAGGATTCCCGGCCCCGCTGCATCTCGCCGTCTCCGGCGCCCTGTTCGGCGCGCTGACTGGTGCCGAGCGCCTGGCCCTTGGCCGTGCGATGCTGGCCATGCTCCGCCTCGGCGTTCGGGGCCGCGCCAAGCTCGGCGACGTTTCCTTCGGCCGTTGGCTGGCCGATCACCACCAACCCGACAGCCTCATCGACAAATTCTATGAACTGATTCTCGTCAGCGCCCTCAACGAACGCTGCCGCGACGCCAGCGCCGCTTGCGCCATCCAGGTCTTCCAGGAAGGAATGCTGAGCCACCGATCCGCCTATCGCATGGGCACGCCGAATTGCCCGCTCGGCCAGTTGTACGGCCGGCTCCCATGCCAAGACGTCCGCCTGGCGGCCCGAATGACCGCCATCCGCTTCGACGGATCGCGCGCCGTCGGCATCGAATTGGCGGGCGAATTCCTCCCCGCGGACGCCGTCGTCCTCGCCGTCAACTACCCCGCGCTGGAAAAATGGATTCCCCCCGAATTGGCCGCCCGCGACGGCCGATTCTCCGAATTGAGCCGCTTGCAGAGCGTCCCCATTCTCGGCGCGCATCTCTGGTTCGACCGCCCCGTGATTTCAACCCCGCACGCCGCCCTCATCGGCGGACAGTTGCAATGGCTCTTCCGAAAACCCCGAACCGACGGCAGCGCCGTCCTGGGCGTCATCAGCGCCGCGCGCGATTGGCTCCAGCAAAACAACGAAGAATCACTCGATCTTTTC
>JBEKXM010000437.1:0-4324 GCA_049512115.1 Tepidisphaeraceae bacterium
TTTTGGCGCTGGGGCTGACCGATTGGGTGGGATTGTGCCGGCTCATTCGCGGGGAAGTCATCAAGCTGCGCGACCAGGATTTCGTGATTGCGGCGCGAGCGCTGGGATTGGGATCGCCGCGCATTCTTTTCCGGCATATCCTGCCCAATACGTTTCACATCGTGGTGATCACGTTCAGCCTGTCATCGGTGGCGTACGTGCAGGCGGAAACGGTCCTGGCTTTTTTGGGGCTGGGAATCACCACCAAGCCAAGTTGGGGAAGAATGATCGACGATTCGAAGTTGGAATTGCTGCGCGGGGTGTGGTGGGAATTTGCCGCCGCGTCGGTGGCGATCCTGATCGTGTCGCTGGCGTTGAATACGCTGGGCGACGCGCTGCGCGATGCGCTCGATCCGAAACTTCACGGAGTGAAATAATGGCACGGCCCTTGTTGGAGCTTCGCAACCTGACCGTGGCGTTCGACACCGAACGGGGCCAGATTCGGCCGGTGCAGGACGTTTCGCTGTCGGTGTTTCCGGGGCAGACGATGGCGCTGGTGGGAGAAAGCGGGTGCGGGAAATCGGTGACGGCGCTGTCGATCCTGCGGTTGATTCCCAGTCCGCCGGGGCGGGTGCTGGGTGGGCAGGTTTTGTTCCAGGGGAAGGATTTGCTGGCGCTGTCGGAAAAGCAGATGCGGCTGGTGAGAGGCAAGGACATCGCGATGATCTTTCAGGAGCCGATGACGTCGCTCAATCCGGTTTTCACGGTGGGGGAACAGATCGTCGAGGCGGTGCAACTGCATCAAAACGTGGGGACGAGAGAAGCGTACGAGATCGCGGAGCAGGCGATGCGCGACGTGGGGATCGCCGATCCGGGCAAGCGGCTGCACGAATATCCGCACCGTTTGTCGGGTGGGATGCGGCAACGGGTGATGATCGCGATGGCGCTATCGTGCCAGCCAAAATTGCTGATCGCCGATGAGCCGACGACGGCGCTGGACGTGACGATTCAGGCGCAGATTCTGGAACTGTTGCGGAAACTTCAGGAGGAGCGGGGGATGTCGGTGATGCTGATCACGCACGATCTGGGCGTGGTGGCGGAGAACGCGGATGCGGTGGCGGTGATGTACGCGAGCAAGGTGGTGGAATACGCGGGGGTGAACGATCTGTTCGATTCACCGCGGCATCCGTATACGGAGGGGCTGTTCCGGGCGATGCCGAGATTGGGGCGCGCCGGCCGGCGTCTGGAGGCGATCGCGGGAACGGTGCCGAATCCAGAGCGATTTCCGCCGGGATGCAAGTTTCATCCGCGATGTCCGCGGATGAATGGGGATGCGGTTTGCGCCGGGCAGGAGCCGGCGCTGCGCGAGGTGGGGGCGAAGCATTGGGGGTCGTGCCATCACATCGAGAATTTCGCGGCTATGCCGGTGACGCCGCCGACGACGGATTCGCGGCGTTTGGGAGCGGAGGGCAAAGCCCTTACCGATGCGGGGGTGGCGCGATGAGTACGAATGGACCGCTGGTGCAGGTGCGGGATTTGCGGGCTTATTTCCCGATCAGGCGCGGCGTGCTTTCGCGGACCGTGGGCTGGATCAAGGCCGTCGATGGGGTGAGCTTCGACGTGCCGGCGGGGAAAACGCTGGGATTGGTCGGGGAAAGCGGATGCGGAAAGACCACGGTGGGTCGGGCGATCCTGCGGCTGATCCCGCCGACGAGCGGCAGCGTCAGGTACGATGGCGAAGATTTCCTGGCGTATCGGGGTGAAGCGCTGCGGCGCATGCGGCGGCGGATGCAGATTATTTTTCAGGACCCGGTGAGCAGCCTGAATCCGCGGATGAGGGTGGGGAACATCATCGGCGAGCCGATCGAAGTGCATAAAATCGCGTCGGGGCAGGAGAAGAGGAAGATGGTGGCGTCGCTGCTGCGGCGCGTGGGATTGGACGAGAACGACGCGGGGAAATATCCGCACGAATTTTCCGGCGGGCAGAGGCAGAGGATCGGCATCGCGCGGGCGCTGGCACTGTCGCCGGATTTCATCGTCTGCGATGAGCCGGTGTCGGCGCTGGACGTCTCCATCCAGAGCCAGATCCTGAACCTGCTGGCCGAGCTGCGGGCCGAGCGGAACATCGCGTATCTGTTCATCGCGCATAACCTGGCGGTGGTGGAACATTTCTCGGACGAAGTGGCGGTGATGTACCTGGGCCGGATCGTGGAGAAAGCGGAGGCGCGGGAACTGTACGCCAATCCGAAACATCCGTACACGACGGCGCTGTTATCGGCGGCGCCGGAACCGGACCCGCGGCGAAAGCGGGACCGGATCGTGCTGGGCGGGGAGGTTCCGTCGCCGGCCGATCCACCGAGCGGGTGTCCGTTTCATCCGCGATGCCAATTGACGCGCGAAGCGGCCGCCAAGGGCGGCGATCCAAATCAGCCGATCACGTTATCGCCGCGGGGAATGAACGGGACGATCTCGCTACGGGTGCTGGATTTCGGCGGAACGACGGAAGTCGAGAGCGGAGGGGAGAAGTTCCGGGTGTTGACCAAGTGCACGAGGGAGGTTCCGCCGCTGGAGGCGAAGGATGGGAAGCCGGGGCATTTGGCGGCGTGTTGGGTGACGAAGTAACCTGTTGTCGCAATCTAACGTCAAATGCAAAATCTTAAGGCGGTATGTTGGTCCTGAATCTGGTAGGTGGCTTCTTAAGGGATTCCAATGTTCGAAACATTTACTGCCGCGATTGTCCTGATCGTATTCTTGGTGCCGGGATATATTTGGCGCACGGTTGAAGGCCAGTTTGTTTACCTTGACAAGCGACTTGGATGGGAGAGATTCGCGTTGGGGCTATTAGCGCGAAGCACGGCTTCTTATGCTCCCTTTGCGGCGCTGCTCTACAACGGTTGGCAAAACGACTGGTTGGAGAAGCGCCCCGTCACGTCAACCGTATTGGCCATTCTATCACTTGCTGTCGTTCCAAGTATTTGCGGCCTGATCGCCGGCATAGTGCGTCAAATAGATTGCGCGACATGGGTAATTCGAAAGGTTGGATTAAGGACATTTGAACAACATCAGATTCCAACCGCTTGGGATTATCTATTTTCCAAGATAGGGCCATGCTGGGCGATAATTACATTGCAGAATGGAGCAAAGCTATACGGGTTCATCGGAGCAGAATCATATTTTTCCTCCGATCCAGATGCACGTGATTTCTTCATTTCTCACGTGCTGCGGCCGCGTGCCGATGGTATAATGGAAAAAGTGCCCGGCAGCGCGGGCGTTTACGTCAACAAGGAGCAGGTGTCCTTAATCGAGTTCATTCGCTTAGAGGTTGAAAATGAAAGCTAAAACCGCAGGCCCTGGGTCTCCACCGATCGCTGCTGGTTACAAGTGCCAAACCGCTTCGGGTGAAACGAAGGGATACAAGCCGCTAACCGAGGGCTACCAGCCAAAGGGGGCGGACGGAATCCCCACTCAAATTCCCCCATTGTCTTCGGGGGTTATTCCTCCGCCAAACTCTAACAATGCTGGCGCTAATAAACAGGACCAGTCTTCGACTTCGGCCTCTGCGAATGGCAAGTAGAGAGGCCATGAAAAATGATCCAATCGTCGCTGAAGTGCGAAAATGGCGAGAGAAATACTCTGCCAAATTTGATCACGACCTCAAGGCGATCTGCGATGACTTGCACCGCAATACGGAACGTGCCAAGCGCGCGGGTCGGCGTGTTGTTTTGCCGCCACCTCGACGTTCGACGAACAAGAAGGCGGGCTGATTCGCGGTTCGAAGCGGGCCCTCACCCCAACCCTCTCCCGGAGTACCGGGCGAGGGGGTTCGTTTGGGGGCGGCTTTCGTTTTCGCTGGGATTGGCATAACCTTTCCGCGATATGATTCCCGTTCTTGAACTTGGCAATCCGCAAGATCGCGCGGGCGTTGAATCCCTGCTACACGAACTGGCTCTCGATCCCGTGGCGTTGGCTCTTGGTCAGGGCGAGCGGGCAAAGCAGATCGCTGCGGTGCAGAAAATATTGGCGGATGTCGCCCAGCGCGGGGATGCGGCGGTGGTGGATAGTTGCAGGCAATTCGACGATCCGGATTTTGCCGTCGAACAGATTCGCGTCACGGAAAAAGAGATGGCCGACGCGGCCGGAAGGGTGCCGAAGGAGCAGTTGGCGGCGGTGCGGCGGTCGATTGCGCAGGTGCGGGAATACCAGTCGTACGTGATGCCCAAAGAGGTTCGGCCGCTGCGGAGGCCGGGGGTGGAATTGGGGATGCGGTTTACGGCGCTGGAGTCTGCGGGGCTTTATTTTCCCGGTGGGAAGGCGGCGTATCCGTCGAGTTTGATCATGCTGGCCG
>JBEKXM010000438.1:0-4314 GCA_049512115.1 Tepidisphaeraceae bacterium
CATCGCCTCCACAACCAGCAGGCCGAGAAACACAAGCATCGCATAGGGGCGAGCCTGTTGACTGAAATCGATCTGGACCGGCGCGAACGCCGCGAACGCGGCGCCGATCAGTCCCGTCCACGGGTCTTGCAGACGCCTGATGACATCGAACAGAACCACAATAGCGCCCAGCGAAAACATCGCGGACAAAGACCGGATGGAAAAATCGCCGTCGCCGAAAAGATCGATCCAACCACGCAAGACGAGATAATAAAGTGGCGGGTGGATGACGCTGTCGATGCCCGTCCAGATATGCCAGGCGTGGGGAGCATTGACGAAGGTGGTCTTTGGCGGAGACTCGATAATCCTTCCGTGGGGCATGTTGAAGATCGCATCGCCTCTGCCCGTGGCGAGATAAACGGCCCAATACTCATCGAGCCAAAGCCCATTGGCGGCAATCCGGTGAAACCGGAACATTGCGCCAATCAACACCAACCCCGCCAGTAAAACGACGTGATGCCAACGCATGCGCGGCGTGGGTTGGTTCATGGAATCTCCAGCGGTCTCCGAAAAGATTTGCCGATTAAGGGTAACGGCCCACTGTCATTGTATGATATTTATAGCCTCTTTTGATGCAGCCCACAGCGGATTGTTCGGGCCGAACAAGGCGTGTCGATGAGCGATCTAATTTCAACTTCGCCCGTTGGGCCAATCGTTCGGCGAACGACACGCCGCGGTGGATTCGAATTGCTTTTCTTGCTGTGCCTGGCCGGCGCGGCCCGGCTGGCATGGCTGGCGATTCTGCCCGCCGGAGCCATCTCCCTTGATCTCAACACCTGGATATGGGTGGCGAATGATTTGCTCAACAATATAAATCCCTACTCCGCCCCGCCCTGGATTTATCATCCACCATTCTGGACGGAGGTCCTCTTCGGATTGGCCAACCTTTCGCGACGGACCGGCATCGATTTCATTCTTTCCGTCAAGCTCGTCCTCATCGCGGGCGATTTATCGCTGCTGGCCGCGACTTTTCTACTGCTCCGAACCCTGCGGCCCGGTTCGAGTTGCACGCGCCTGCTGGCCATCGGCTATTGCCTGAATCCTCTGCTCATCCTGCTTACGGCGCAGCACGGCAACTTCGATGCCCTTTTGATGGTTTGGGTCGTGCTCTTTCATTACTTCCTGCTCCGGTTTCGCAAGTCGTCTGACGCCGTCGATTGGCTGCTGTCTGCCGGATGCCTGGGAATCGCGGTCTACGTAAAGCAATTTCCTCTTGTTTTGTGGCCTCTTTTAGTTCCGGGGGCCCGTCAACTCGACTGGCGTTCTCGACTGGCGGGCCCGCTGCTGGTGATCGCGCCGGCATTGCTTTCACTCGCGCCGCTGTTCGTCCTGGCTCCAGACCCCATCATGCGAAACGTCGTGGAGTACAGAGGCCTCGGCAATACCTTCGGCGTCGTCGGCCTGATGAGCCTCGCCGGGCTCGATAACTTCGTGCCTGTCTACAGCCAGTTTTTTACCATCGCTGTCCTGACCACAACCGTGGCGGTTTCGATCGCCCTCTGGCGACGGAACTGGCGATATGAAGGTGATCCGGTCTTGTTCAGCGCCATGTTATTCCTGGGATTGTTCACCCTTGGAGCCGGCTACGGATCGCAATATTGGTTTTGGGTGGTGCCGCTGATCCTGGTTTGTTATGCGAATTCCGGAAGGGGATTTCGCCGAATGATTTTGCTGAGCATGATCGTCGTGACGGCGACCAACGTGTTTGAATACGCCGTCGAGCCGAACCTCGGACGGTTCTTTGTCGAGCTGTTTCCCTCCGCCGCCGGGCAATCCCTGGGCGACTACTTTCATTACCCCTCCCGGCATCTAATCTGGTTGAGACTGCCGATGACGATAGCGTCCTTTGGGCTGTTATCATCTGGAATCAAGGCGTTATTTTATCGTTAACCTTATGTAACACAAATCTTTACACTCTATAATGACTCCCGTAAAAATCCCCATGCGAGATTAGGGGTTTCCCCCAGTGGTTGAAACTCAATCTCAATTAGATAATAATCCGATGTAACAGACGTTCCGAAACGTAACGGGAGCGATGGCCATGGAAAAAACCTGCGATGTTAAAGCGTGCAATCATTCAGGGACGGCGGATTCGTGCGCTCTGAACAAGCTGGGGATCGGTTGCAGCGGATCCGTCGTTTCCGTGGATGGCGAATCGGAACTTCGCCGGCGGCTGCTGGAGATGGGGTTCTGCAATGGAGCGCAGGTTGAGGTGGTTCGCCGCGCTCCGCTGGGCGATCCGATCGAATTTAGGCTCCGTGGATACCATCTTTCCCTTCGCGACGAGCAAGCCCGACACGTGACGATTTCAAAGAGCTAGAGCATGTTCAGTTCACCTGTAGCGTCTGCGTCGCCGCCATTTGAGCCACAGGCTAGGCGCGACGCAGCAGGCTTCGCCTTTGCTGACGAGTCGTATCTCACAATCGATACGGCGAGGAGGAGCAACGACGCATGGGGCTCAAATGGCGGCGACCCGAAGGGTTGCGTCCAAACGGGCCGTTCGCGTCGTCATCGCTCCTCAACGGGTCCGTTAAGAACCCGCTTCGTCGCTCTTCCTAGCGCCCGGCCCGTTTGGACGCAACGCAGACGCTACGGGTGAACTGAATATGCTCTGAATGTCAGTCGGTGGATATGGAGTCGGATCGCGCAAATCCCGCGCCGCCAGAAAACTATCCGGCGGAATCCCCCGCCGAATCCCCCGAGCCGGACGCCTCTACGGAAGAGGCGTTCACGTCGCTGCGCAGTCGGCTGCAAGAGTTGGCCGACTACTTTGCCTATTACCTGGCCAGCCGGATCGACGCGCTGAAACTCGCGGTCAAACGGCGAATCATCTTTGGCGTGATGGTTGCCGTGGTGGCGCTTGCGTTGGCCGGCGCGATTGTGACGGCGGTCGTGCTGCTGTGCGAAGGAATTTGCGATGGCCTTTCCGTGATTCTTGGCCATCGGTGGGCGGGGGAATTGGCCACCGGCGTTTTGCTTCTGGGCGCGCTGGCGCTGGTGGGGTATCTGATCCTGAGCCGGCTGATCCGGCAGTCGCATCGCCGGACGATCGGGAAATACGAGGCCTTTCGCGCCCGGCAACGAGAGCGTTACGGGCGCGACGTAACCGGCCAAGGCGGCGATGGTGATGCCCATGGATGAGGCTGAATATCTTGAGCAGCAATCGGCGCTTGCCAAGGCGGCGATTCGCGCCACGCTGGATGAGATACGCAGCGAAGCGATCCGAGCCGTCGATCCGCGACGATTGACGCGGGCTCATCCGTGGACGTCCGTGGCCGTGGCGGCCGCGGCAGGATTCGCCGCCAGTGGTTTGGCCGGTCCCTCGCCCCGGCCGGAATCCGGCCAACCCCCAACAACCCGCCGGCCGGACATTGCCAGATTCCTCTCCATCGCCCGGCAGCTCGTTTCGTTCGTCATGCCGATAGCCCAGAGCCTGTGGGCGGCCCATTTGGCAAAGTCGGAAGGCCGGTCCAACGGCGAGAATCCTTCCCAAACCCCCACGTCTGGGGCCTCCGCCCCACCGTCCCGGTCCTGAATGACGCTATCCCTTGCCCCTCTTTCCAGGGGTAACGCAACGCTTGTTGTTGCGCAGCCATTTTTTTGTTGGAGTATTTTCACTCGCTGGTTACGCTGGATTCAGCGGGAAAATCGTCCGCCGCGCATTGGGTAGCCGTTACCGCTCGTTTGACTCTGGACAAAACATGATTCGCGGAATTCATCGATTCATTTCGCTTGGGTTTTTAGCCTGCGCGATGGCGGCAACGGTTGGTCTTTCCAGCGATAATGCCAGCATGCCGGCCCGGAAAAGCCCGGCGATATCTGCACCCCAGGTCGCGTCGAGATTGATGGAAGTTCGCATCCGCCGGCTGCATCTGGCGCGGCCCGACCTGATCCCATACCCAATCGCCTACGAAACGATCTGCTGAACGTCTTTGCCATGCGCCGGCCGGCTTTGCTGCCGGATCGTCATTGCAATGTCCGCCAGTGCGTCGGCGGCAAATTGGACGTCCTGCCCGCTGAGAAACGGCCCGAAGCTCAACCGGGTCGCGCCGCCGGCCGCCGCCGTTCCGATCGCCAAATGCGCCAATGGGGCGCAATGAATCCCCGATCTGGTGAGGATTCCATAATTGGATTCCAGCACCGCGGCCAATTCGTGCGGTTCCAGTCCTTCAACCGCGACGGAAAACACACCGAGCCGATTCTTTACTCCGCGCGGGCCGAAATACGACAGCCCTTCGACATCGCTGATCCCGTCGATGAACGTTCCGCACAGTT
>JBEKXM010000439.1:0-4310 GCA_049512115.1 Tepidisphaeraceae bacterium
AAACTTGGCGTCCTTATTATTGAAATTCTGGGAAACCGCAACCGAGCCGGCGGACGGAACCGTCACAACATTAGCCGCGTAAGTCGTCGCGCCCGAAGCCTTTGATTTTCCGTTCGCAATCACGGCCTTGGACACGTTGACCGCCTTGGACTTCGGTGCTGTTGGCGCCGCGGCGGTTGACTTACTGGTGACTGTGGCAACCGTCGGAGTTGCCGAATCGACGGCCGGGGCGGCGGGCGTATTGGCCATCGACACGGTGGTGGAAGTTGTCACTGTCGAAGCCGTTGAAGCGACTGCCGGAGTGGCGGGCGCGGCCAGGAGCGGGGCTGACGACGCCACTGCCGCTCCACTGGCACCCTGATTGAAATTCGCCGCCAAGTCGGTGAAGTCGGCGGCGTTAGCGACATCTTGCGCACGACTGCCCATCTTGTGCAGAAATATTCCTCCGGTAGACTCTTCCCGCCGAGGGAAAGCGGTTACCTTTGGTTGATCATTCATCCTCCATTTCATTTCAGAGGGAAATTCTTCCCATGGTTAAAATCCGGCAATGCAAAAGTAAGTCCGTTCACGTTTGCATCATTCGGCAGTTTTGCATCGTAGCGGCGCTGCTGCTTCCTCCACACCCAGCACCAGGAGCTGACTGGCAATGGATTGTCAGCACCGACACCCAACGGTGGATAACTCGGCGCCCTGTCGTTCCCTCAAACGCATCAATCCCCGACTTGCAGCCGGTCACCACATCGGCAACCCGACCCGATCTCGCCGGTGATCTGCTCCCGCCCGCCGCGCCGATGACGATCGTCATCGCTCCCGATGCCACCGCACAGCGCATCGACGGTTTTGGTGGTTGCTTCAATGAGATCGGCTGGCGAGCCCTGTTGCGTCTGGACGATGTCGACCGTGGCCGGGTGCTCAAATCGCTCTTCGATCCGCACGACGGGCTGGGATTTAACATCTGCCGAGTACCCATCGGCTCCAGCGATTTTGCCCTCAGTCCTTATTCACTCGACGATGAGCCGGGCGATGTCGATCTCAAGCATTTCTCCATTGACCGTGATCGCTTTATGCTCATTCCCTATATCAAAGCGGCGATGGCCATTCGCCCCGATCTGCGCCTTTGGGCCTCTCCCTGGAGCCCGCCCGCCTGGATGAAAACCTCCGGCGCCTACCACGGTGGTCAGCTTCGTCAGGAACCAGAAATCTTAAAGGCCTACGCCACATATCTCGCTCGCTTTGTCGAAGACTATCGCGCGGAAGGCATCGATGTCTTTGCCGTCGATGTTCAAAACGAACCGATCGTGGATACCAAATACCCTTCCTGCCCTTGGCCCAATCCCGCGACGATGCGCGATTTTATCCGTGACTATGCAGGTCCAACGTTCGCGCAGCGCCAAGTCCCGGCCAAGATCTGGCTCGGCGCCATCGCCAACCGCGACTTCGACTGGTTCAAACCCATTTTGGATAACCCGACGGCAATGCAAGCCATCGGCGGCGTCGGTATTCAATACGCCAGCCGCGACGTCGCCGCCCGGCTTCACGCCACTTATCCGAACCTCACCCTCATGCAAACCGAAACTATGTGTTTCAGCGGACACAACGATTGGTTTGACGCCGAGGAAACGTTTCGCCAGATGCTGATCTTTTTCCGCGGCGGCGTCAGCGCCTACATGTATTGGAACATGGTCCTCGATCAAACCGGCTTAAGCTCCTGGGCCTGGTCTCAGGATTCCACGATCGTCGTCGATGCCTATGATGGATCCATCATCTACACTCCCCAGTTTGTGCTAATGAAACACCTCACGACCTTCGTAAAACCCGGCGCGGTCTTCCTTAAGCCCATGTCTGAAGCCGATCCCGCACTGGCCTTCAAAACCGAGGACGGAGCTACCGTCGTCGTGATTATGAACAGCAACCGCTACGACCGCATGGCTGAACTTCATGTCGGAAACCAGAGGGTCAAAGTCAATCTCCCAGCCAAGTCCTTCAGCACTTTTGTCTGTCGATAGGGCAGGACGTTAATACGTCCCTGCCAAGTTCACCGCTGGGCTAGCCCTTTCCGCCAGTCCCGGCCATCTGGCGGCCAAAACCATGTTGACGGCCACCGGATTCTGATGGTTGTGCCAAAGCGACATCACCACCCAGACGATCAGAATAATCGCAACGCAGACGCCCACGCTCACAACAATCCAGAGTGGTTTTCTCGGGGACGAATCTTCCTCTGAAATGTATTGGCCACAATTCGGACATGCCTCCGCCTGTTCGTAAACCGGCTTGCCACAGAAAGGACAGGGCTTGGTTTCGGCGAATTCGTCGCCGTCGTCCTGGTCCATATCGGAGTCGTCGGGGTCGTAGGGGTCGTCCGGCACGCGGACATCTTAACTGCTCTCATCGGGAACGCCCAAGTAAAACATGGCGTTTTCGGTCCAGAATGCCGGGCATGATTTGGTCGGGAGGATTGAAATTGCTTAGTCGGAAGCGATGCGGGTGAAACGGTGGCCGACATGCCAACCGCGCGTAAACGTGCGCACGCGCTGATTGTCATGTTCGGCACGGATGTGTCCTTCGGGGCGTAACTCTTCATTTTCAACGGACGATTCCGCTCCGTCTACGGTCATAAGCGGCTCGTCGCCCTCGAGCGAGGCGGACAGATCGCTGACCAGGATTTCCTGCGAGTTGTTGACGATCACCGCGGGGCCAAGCTGGTTGTAGAGTTCGATTCGCCGAAGTTTCACGTTGCGGGCGTTTCTCAATACGAATCCGGCGCGGCACATATCCATGACTCCCGCGGCCATCGCCGGCGGGCCCGCAAGAATGTTGGCGGGGTCCATGTGTATGGACATCCCGTCCAGGACGATGTCATCGACAAACATTTCCGGTAAACCAAGAACAAACGCAGCGGCATATTTCACGTTGTGGGCCGTGATATTGCTGAAGCGCAGCCGCCTGAACTGGGGGGTCGCGGAAGTGACGGGTTGGGGCGAGTCGAGCAGCCTGCTGTCCTGGGGCGCCCCACAGACGTAGAACTGGTTCACCACGATCGGGCACAGAACATCGTCCATGATGATGTTGTCCACCGTCAGGTTCTCCACGATGCTACCGCGTCCGCGTCGCGATTTGAGCCGGATGCCGCGGTCGGTGCCGCGCATGACGCAGTTGGACATTGCCACGTTCCGAACCCCGCCGGACATTTCACTGCCGATCACGAGTCCGCCATGTCCATGAAACATTGCGCAGTTGGTGATACAGATGTTTTCACAAATCCGCTGGTTTGGACGGCCATGGTCCTCGGAACCGGATTTGATGGCAATGCAATCGTCGCCGACATCGATATGACAATTTGAAATGCGCACATTGCAGCATGAATCCGGGTTGATCCCATCGGTGTTAGGCGAATCGTGCGGATTGCGGATGGTGACGTTGGTGATATTGACGTCTTCGCAGGCCGTTGGATTCAAGGTCCAATATGGGGAATTGGTGAATTTCAATCCGTCGATCAGGACGTCGCGGCTGTCGACGAAGCGAACGAGACAAGGCCGGCCGTGCTGCAATTTGCCCTGGCGCAGAAGATTCCACCAGAATTGGCCGCTGCCATCGATGGCGCCTCGGCCCATAAGAGCGATGTTCGTGAGCCCCTCACCGGCGATCAACGGCGCATGCACGGGCGCCGCCGATCCTTCCCAGTTGCTTTGCCAAAGAGGGAATGCGGTCGGACAGTTCTGGCCGATGATATGTGCCCCGGAACCCAGGTGAAGCGTCACGTGGCTGCGCATCCAAAGAGTGCCGGTGACGTAAGTCCCGGATGGGACGAAGACCGTTCCACCGCGTCCTTCGCCGCAGATATCGATAGCCCGCTGCAACGCCGCCGTAGCCGGCGCGGAGCCATCGCCGACAGCGCCCAACTGCCGTACGTTCAACCAATCACGCTTGTGATGAACTTGCGCCGTCCTTGAAACGGCCAAAAGGCGCGCATTGGAGAAATCCCGGCTTTGATCCAAAATTCTTTTCAAACCAGTGTTGGAGTCTCTCCGGGAAATCATCATGTGCTCCGTGGATCCCATAGTAAGAGATCGGCCGACGGTTTCACCCGGTATTTTTAGCGATTTCAAGGAAAATCATTGTGATTTCGCGTAGGCCGTGAATCCGCGGGAAAACGGTTGTCCCGGAGGACTCGTGATAGGGACGCAGTAATGAATTGCGGCGGTATCGCTTTTGCGGTAATTGATATTGAAGTGCGGGAATCATAAATTTCCTATTCCTTCATATCATCGCGGTCACGCGATATTATCCGCCGTAACGGAGAGACCATCATG